>JAWETZ010000051.1:0-1105 GCA_032480835.1 Streptococcus mitis | reverse complement strand
ATAGCGACGGTCTGAAATCTCTTTATTCATAGGGATCCAATCGTAACCAGAGCCACTGTAATAAAGATAGAGGTTGCCTCCGGACGGTTCAATTCTTGAGTATTTTGGTGATGAAATCCAATAACCTGAACCACCACCAGAAGCAGAATTGTTGTAGTATATTTCACCAGTCACACGAAGATTTCCGTTGATAACTGGCGTATTCCAAAATTCAGCAGTGTTGTAGCAGAACATCTGACCGTTATTTTTCACGAGCCAAGCTCTATCACCTATTCTATTCCAATTATTCCCCCAGTTGACCCAGAGAGCAGTGGTGTTCGAGCCACCTTCACCGTTCCCTATACCAACTGAAAAGTGATTTCTGCCAGTTATCCATCTACCTGAACCAGACTCATGAACACCAATTTGGAATCCACCAATCCAGCCTTTATACCCTTCTAATAAAGTTGCACTGACTACGACAGAGCGAAGTTTGTTGATGAAGGCCTCTTTAGCAGCAAGCGTGTCTGTGAAGAAATCGCTTGATACGAACATCCGAGCCATTGCCATATCCATAACCAGCTTATCAGCTGTGATAGAGTTAGCACGCAGAATATCTGTGTTAAGAGTCGCGAATGTACCTTCACCAACGAAAAGTCGTTTAAAGTAACCTTGAATAGCCGTCAATTCATCAAGTAAGGTCTTACCTTTCAAGCGAATCTTCTCCGCTTCAATCAAGATTTGATTGTTCGTCGCATTGATTTGCGAAACAATCGAACCTGCGCTGGTTAGATTCTGAACGGACCATGAGCCGTCAAGCTGTCTTTGGACAGTTTTCACAGCTTCAAGAGCATCATTTAGTGCTACTGAGTAATCAGATGGAATTGAGCCCTTTTCTACTTTTATCAAACCATCATCGTACATACGAGCTGAGAATCTGACGAAATAAGCATTCGTTGGTACAGTGATTTTATTGATGTTGTGTTGTTTACCTACAGTTGTTTTATAAGCATTTAAGCCTGGTTTGCGGTTATCGATAGGATTTTTGTTTTTATCGAAAAATTGCCAAGCCGTCCAAGCCATTCCATTCTCAGGAAGAGTTACCCAGTGTTGAAAGATAATTTTT
>JAWETZ010000050.1:0-1108 GCA_032480835.1 Streptococcus mitis | reverse complement strand
AAAAATTATCTTTCAACACTGGGTAACTCTTCCTGAGAATGGAATGGCTTGGACGGCTTGGCAATTTTTCGATAAAAACAAAAATCCTATCGATAACCGAAAACCAGGCTTAAATGCTTATAAAACAGCTGTAGGTAAACAACACAACATCAATCAAATCACTGTACCAGCGAATGCTTATTTCGTCAGATTCTCAGCTCGTATGTACGATGATGGTTTGATAAAAGTAGAAAAGGGCTCAATTCCATCTGATTACTCAGTAGCAACAAATGATGCTCTTGAAGCTGTGAAAACTGTCCAAAGACAGCTTGACGGCTCATGGTCTGTTCAGAACATCAACAGTGCAGGAGATATCATTTCTGGCATCAACCTGGGCGCTAACGGTCATAATCGATTTGATGGGAAACTAACTCACATCACGGGTGAAACCTTGATTGATAGAGCTGTCATCAAGTCGGCGATGGTAGATAAGTTGAAAACAGCCAATTTTGAAGCTGGTTCGGTGACGACTACGATATTAGAGACTGAAGCGGTCACGGCCGATAAATTGAAAGTTGATAATGCGCTCATTAGAAAAATCACGGCAAATGAAGCATTTATTGACCAACTAACTTCTAAACGGATTTTTGCGACAAGAGTCGAGTCTGTCATTTCTAGTTCAACATTCCTGGAAGCCTACAAGGGTTGGATTGGTGGATTTCAAATTGGTGTTCATGAGTCTGGTTCAGGTAGATGGATAACTGGCAGAAATCACTTTTCAGTTGGTATAGGGAACGGTGAAGGTGGCTCGAATACCACTGCTCTCTGGGTCAACTGGGGGAATAGTTGGCATAGGGTTGGAGATCGTGCATGGTATGTGAAAAATAGTGGTCAAATGTTCTGCTACAACACTGCTGAATTTTGGAATACGCCAGTTATCCACGGAAATCTTCGTGTGACTGGCGAAATCTACTACAACAATTCTGCTTCAGGTGGTGGTTCAGGTTATTGGATTTCATCACCAAAATATTCAAGAATTGAACCGTCCGGAGGCAACCTCTATCTTTATTACAGTGGCTCTGGTTACGATTGGATCCCTATGAATAAAGAGATTTCAGACCGTCGCTAT
>JAWETZ010000049.1:0-1234 GCA_032480835.1 Streptococcus mitis | reverse complement strand
TTTCGTCCTTTCTTTTTTGATATTCAGAGCGATAAAAATCCGTTTTTTGAAGTTTTCAAAGTTCCGAAAACCAAAGGCATTGCGTTTGATAAGTTTGATAAGTTTGATGAGATTATTGGTTGCTTCCAATTTGCGTTGGAGTAGAGTAGTTGAAGGGCGTGGACGATTTTCTTCTTGTCCTTGAGGAAGGTTTGAGAGACAGTCTGAAAAAAGGATGAACCTGCTTAATATTGTCCTCAATAAGTCAGAAAAATGTCTCTGGTTCCTTATTCTGGAAATGAAAAAGTAAGAGCTTATAGAGATTGTAGTGGTGTTTCAAGTCTTCTGAATAGCTCAAAATCTTATCTAGAATCTCTTTATTGGTTAAGTGCATATGAAAAGTAGGGCGATAAAATCGCTTATCACTCAGTTTACGACTATCCTGTTGAATGAGTTTCCAGTAACGCTTGATAACCTTGTATTCATGGGATTTTCGCTCAAATTGATTCATGATTTGGACACGCAAATGATTCATAGCACGGTTAAGATGTTGTACAATATGAAAACGATTAAGTATAATTTTTGCATTAGGGAGTGAAACAGTCTGGGAGACTGTTTCAGCCTGAGCCTAGAAATTCGAAAGCGAAGCTGTTTAGCCAAGTCGTAGTAAGGGCTAAACATATCCATAGTAATGATTTTCACCTGACAGCGAATGACTCTATCGTAGCGCAGAAAGTGATTTCGATGATAGTCTGGGTTCTACCTTTAGGCACGGTGATAATGTTGAGATTGTCAAAATCTTGCGCAATAAAGCTCATCTTTCCCTTGGTGAAGGCGTACTCATCCCAGGACATAATCTTAGGAAGGCTAGAAAAATCATGCTTAAAACGGAAGTCATTGAGTTTTCGAATGACAGTTGAAGTTGAAATGGCCAGCTGATGGGCAATATCGGTCATAGAAGTCTTTTCGATTAACTTTTGAGCAATCTTTTGGTTGATGATACGGGGAATTTGGTGATTCTTCTTGACGATAGAAGTCTCAGCTACCATCATTTTCGAGCAGTGATGACGCTTTCAAAGGAGGATTCTGGTAGGCATACCAGTCGTTTTGAGGTAAGGAATCTTGGACGATTTTTGAAAGTCATATTTCTTCATTAGACTTCCGCAATCAGGACAATATGGAGTCTCATAATCCAATTTAGCGATGATTTCTTTATGTGTGTCCCTATTAATAACATCCATAATTTGGATATTGG
>JAWETZ010000048.1:0-1617 GCA_032480835.1 Streptococcus mitis | reverse complement strand
GGGTATTCGGATTTTATGGTGGAAAAGGGCTTATAAATCACCCTTCTCCAAATTCTTAATAAGTGTGGAAAAATCGACACCTAAGTTGTCTGTAATGTCGTGATCATTCACTTCATACCAATTGAAAGTATCGTATAACATAGCTTTATTGAAAGCACTTGAATTAAATCGTGGCTTACGCTTTTTATGGAGCTTCTCATTGAAAAGGATTTTGGCTCGTAAGGCATCAAACGAGTAACCTCTACCCATTCGCTCTACCTGCCTAATAATGCTGTTAATTGAATCCGTATAAGCATTAGTGAGCCTTTTATCAAAGTAGTTGAATATTTCAACATGCCAGTTGTCTACGGCTCTCACGAGGTCTTTATATGCGTCTTTAGAGTTGCTGGACATACAACGGTGTCTCCATTGACTATAACGAAGATGACCTTCATCTGGATCAGGAGTATCCCATATCCAGTAAAACTCTTCTTTGAGTTCATAGGCTTCTTTTAAAGCAGGAAGATTACCTAACCAAGTATCTAAGAGGAATGATTCACGTTCATTTAGATCGTGTTTACGCTTTAGAAGGATAAACCTTTCACGCATAAGGTACGTCTTTCTTTTTGGCTCATATGGGCTTTCAAAGACTTTCTGACGTTATCTAAGGCTTGATTAGCCATTCTAACTACATGAAACTTATCTACGACAACTTTAGCGTGTGGAAGGATAGTGTTCACTGCGTCTTTGTAGGGCTTCCACATATCCATTGTGACGTACTCAATGTAAGTCCTGTCACTGATTTCTGAAAGACGTTGGATGACTGTTTCCTTGTTACGGTTAGGCTTGATGTCATAAATAGTCCTGCGTTCAATATTAGTCAATACAAGCCGAGGTCTACGGATAATATGTATCTCGTCTATCCCAAGCCACTTAGGAGTTTCAAACTGGTATTCACGTTCTTTGAGTGCCACATAGTCCTTAAAAACGTTCCTAATGGTTTTTTCGTCAACACCAACGCTTTCTGCGACTTCTACAAAGGTCTTAGACATGGATTGCTCTTGAATGGACTTTAAAAGCCTTTTGGTCATACTACGCTTTTCATCTACAGATATTAGGCGTTCCCAGAAGGTAGATCCGCATTCACGACACTTGTATCGTCTACGGTTCAATTGTAAGCCCACTCGCTTTAAACGAATGGGCAAATCCATAATTAGTTGATTTCTTGAACTGTGTTTGTACAACTTGTCAAAACCACATTCAGAACAACATTCAGGTGGTCCGACTGCTTCAACTTTAAACATCATATCGGTTTCATTTTCTTGTGGCGGTTCTATTGTTTTAATGTCTGGTAAGGATAATAAGTCTGACATATTATTCATCCTTTATTACTCTGCGGTGTTAAGGTATCAATTATAGATTTGATGTCGAAATCATCAGTGTTAAATTATTTTTGTGACCACAAATGCACTTAGAAAATCCCTTAAAGCATTAGCTGGTTCACTTGAATAGGGAGTTGTAAAAAAGTTCCCTTAGCCTGCACAGCAAGATAATTTCGAAACATCTTTATCAAAAGTTAGGACAGCCAGCTTCAATCCTTCTGCCATTGTTAGATATGGAGCCATCGTTTCTCTCAGA
>JAWETZ010000047.1:0-1628 GCA_032480835.1 Streptococcus mitis | reverse complement strand
TGCACATCCTCTTTTATCAGCAAGGCCAGCCCAACAATTACGACCGCACAATCTCCGATACTATCCTTGGTCAGTTGCTCATTCTTCTTGAGATAGCCTGCACATAACTCACCAAATTCTTCACTGAGCTTTAATGACTGCTTGTCTAACCGTCCACCGTTCTCTAAATCACGGTCAATAAACCATTGTTTAACTTTGTCTAGTGTGTTCATAGCGACACCTCCTCATCTTCTATTCTTATCAAAGCTTTTCTATTCGGAAAATGCGTTTGGTGATATTTTCTTGAATACTGCTTTAATGCGTCTAAGCTAGTACCAGTATATTCGCTTATCTCATACAATGTTCCCATTGTGACAAACCTATCTCCCGAATACAAAGCCCAATCTTGATTCCATTTATCGTCAACTACCATTCTATTCCCTTTTCCACTCTTTTTACTAAGCATTCACTACAAATGCCATTTTGGAATACACAATCATAATCTAACTTGTCTTTCGAAGAGAAAAACTTTCTACAATCTTCACAATCTAACTTATTGTTCATTTGATTCTCTTTCTAAAGTTGTTCCGATTTTTTCATTGTAGTAACTCAAAACCTTGCTTTGGTCTATTTTTGTTTGTGTGATATTGTCTATAAAAAATTCCAAATCCGCACTCATTTCATCCAATAACTTAACAGCCTTCAACTGATATTCCATATCAGGGACGTCAATCATTATTTTTGACAATCTAGCTAGTGACAACCCTGGTTGATTGTCGCCGTCTGCGCAACGTTCTATTTCTTCCCGTTTCATCAACAACCAATGAAATAGATATCGCTTATCTATCATTTCTTTTGGCTCAACTCTGAAGCTATCTCCATCTATCCAAAATGGATCTCGATGGAAATAAACAGCACCAACCGTACCCTTACGAGTTAAGCGGATTGTGTCACTCTCACAATTGAATTTATCTGTCGTACCTTTTGCCTTAAGCCCAGCCCCATATATGAAATAAGGCCCATCTGTTGTTTTCGTTCTAGTACCTGAAATAAGCTCACAAACTTCTAGCAATCCATACGTTGTTATCTTGTCTGGTTTCATTCCAATCCTACTGCAAAATTGTAAGCCAATAAATAATCATCTAAGACCTTGTGGCATCTTGTTATAAAAGATTTTAAATCAATATCTGCATTGAAAAACTGAATCAATATCAATTGACTAGCTAGATGATTTTCAAGGTGGTCAATTGCCATTTGGTCTAGCTCTGCGTTTACTTGGTCAATGTCTATTTTTTCTTTCTCAACTGGTTTTTTAGGTATTACCCAGTTGAAATCTGAATTTAATGTATCAGATTCTTGGTATTCAATCTTTTTGGTCTTGCAATCATAAATCTCTTTTGAAATTTCAGGGCTATTTTTTTCTTTGTCAATGACTAAGAAAATCACGTTGATAGATGTATCTTCAAATCCATTTTGAATCTCATTCAATTCAACAAGGTTATTCCCTACCAGCTCTCTCATTTTCTTTTCAGATTGACGGTAAGCAATACCAGGGTACATGATATAGAATCCGTATCGTTTCGTGTAAGCCATCGACTTCAACAGGAAAATATCATCAACAACACCTGACTTTTTCCACGGGTACAATT
>JAWETZ010000046.1:0-1663 GCA_032480835.1 Streptococcus mitis | reverse complement strand
AAAATCGATAGATTAGACAAAAAAGCGAACAAGACAGAATTCTGAGTGTCAGATAACTCGTTTTGTTCGCTTTTTATATTTAATGTTAGACTTTTGTCCCAGACTCTTCACGAGTGTGAAAATTCGAGAACGAGTAAAGCATGATATAGCACTAGATAAATTAAGTGTAAAAGAATATGAGGATCCCTTTAGGGATAATGGTAAGTAATACTAAAGCCTCTTTAAGAGGCAAGTGACGTCAAGAGCAATAAGGCTTGAACAAAGTGAAAGCCAGCGTCTTTAAGCGCTGGCTGGTAATTTGGGCTTATAGCCCTGTTTCAAATCACCCGTTAGACGGGTGGTCATGATTTTGTATATTTTCACAATTGCATTAAGAAAATTTAAAAAGCTTGTAACTTGGTATTATGTTGTTTAAAAGTATTTTCAAACTGAAAAAATTGACCAAAAATTTGAATAATTAACTATAATTGGGTAAAATAGATAGTATGGCATATTATATTTAAGAGGAAAAAATTAAAATGAAACAATGGTTTTATGGAGAAAAACGTCAGCGTTTTTCTTTTAGAAAATTGTCAGTTGGATTAGTCTCGGCTACTATTGGAATCTTCTTTTTTAGCAGTCTAATAGCTGGAGATTTATCCCCTGTTAAAGCTACAGAGATTTCACATGGAGAGTCAGCTCAAGTGAGCTACTATTATGTAATGGAATCTGAATTAACTGAAGCAGAGAAGTCTATCTTGATCAGAGATATTCCAAAGCATGTTGAAGAGATATCAGAAAGTTATTACTTAGTTTATCGTCCCAAAGATCAAAAATTAGGATATGGAGAATTACCTCAGACCGGCTACTCTGGGGTCTGGGAGTCAATTTTTGCAGTTGCGGGTTTTACATTCTTGGTGTTAATATTTGCTAGGGCTAAGAGTGGTAAGAGATATTTATCGTCTATCTTATTGGTGACAGGAATGGGGTCTGTGTTACTATCTCCGACTGCCTTGGCTGTGACCAACCTTGAGCTTGCTGCGTATAATCAAAGTATAAATTTAGGTGTTGGAGAATCTCTTCCAAAACCTTTGCAGATTGATGGCTTTGAATATATTGGTTATCTAAAGAATGAGGATAACGAGAGAAATATCCTTTATTCTTCTCATAAGGATAAATCATTAGTAGACTATGGCACGAGTCCGTCTACAGCTCCAGTTCATGAAGTTCCAGAGTTAGATGAGTATGGCACGAGTCCGGCTAAAGCCTCAGTTCACGACGTTCCAGAGTTAGTAGACTATGGCACGAGTCCGGCTAAAGCCTCAGTTCACGACGTTCCAGAGTTAGTAGACTATGGCATGAGTCCGTCTACAGCTCCAGTTCACGAAGTTCCAGAGTTAGATGAGTATGGTACAAGTCCAGACACAGCTCCAGTTCACGAAGTTCCAGAGTTAGATGAGTATGGCACAAGTCCGTCTACAGCTCCAGTTCACGACGTTCCAGAGTTAGATGAGTATGGCACAAATCCGTCTACAGCTCCAGTTCACGACGTTCCAGAGTTAGATGAGTATGGCACAAGTCCGTCTACAGCTCCAGTTCACGAAGTTCCAGAGTTAGTAGACTATGGTACCAATCCTTCCACGTCTCCAGTTCACGAAGCTCCAGAGTTAGATGAGTATGGCAC
>JAWETZ010000045.1:0-3323 GCA_032480835.1 Streptococcus mitis | reverse complement strand
TTGCTTTTCATTATAGATCTTATGGGACTTTTTTTCTACAACAAAATAGGCTCCATAATATCCATAGGGGATTTACCCACTACAAATATTATAGAGCCTTTCTTTACTCTTTCGGCAACTTACCTGCTTTCTCTAGCATTTTCTTGATCAAATAAGGCATCTTAACATTTTCACGACCTTTTTTCTCAATCAGTTTTTTCACAAATTCTGGCATTTGTAAATCTTGAGATTCAGCCAAAATGTTTTTCGTCTCATCTGAAGGTACTAATTCATCAAAAGTTTCTTCTTCTGGGAGAAATTCCTTAAACTCTTGATGTTCATTGGCTCTAACTGTATTGACCAAAGCATCAATCAAACGAGAATCTGTATTTGGCATTGGTGGACGATGGTAGTTCACACCCAATTCTTGACACAAGTCATAACATTCTACATCGTTGTCAAATAAGACTTCAATATGCTCACTTATAAAGCTGATTGGTACAAAAATATAATGGTCTGGGTGTTCTGACTGTTCTCGTAGATACTCCAAAACATCTGGCTTAATCCATGGAATACCGATATCACTTTCACTCTGCCAAGTGTTGATATATTGTTCTGAACTCAAGCCTAGTTTTTCAGCAACTAGCTTGCTATTTTCAAAAATTTGGTCTATATAAGGATCACCAAAGTCCAAGGCAAAAATAGGCACACTATGGGCTGAAAAGATGACTTTAAAGCTGTCTTGCTTTACTTCTGCTTTTAAAATCTTACCAATTTCATCCGCCCAATAGTTTAAGAGCGCTTCTTCCTGATACCAGTCCTTAATGACCAAAAATTGAATTTGTTTGCTTTCTAAAAATTTTTCATAGCCCATGACAGAGTAAAAAGAATAATGGGGCTCCAAAATCAGGCAAATACACTGTTCAATACCGTCTGCTTCCATCTGACCAATCACATCTGGAATAAAAGGTCTGGAAAATTTATTGGCAAAATAGACACTATACTCATTCCCCAGTCTAGCTTCTACCAAGGCAACTTCTTCACGGGTAATTCTTTGCAGAGGCGTACCTCCAATAAGTACATAATTATCATAGAGAGTTTGAATCTCGTGGTCTTGAGGTCTCACTCCACGACGAATATTTGTGAAAAAATCAGCCACACCTTCAAAGGTAATCTCTTCTGGCGAACCGAAAGTCATCATTAAAATTGCTTTTTTCATAACTACTTCCTTGTGATGTTTTTATCAATTTTATTTTATCATTTATCTACTAATAAGTAAACGCCAAGATAGTGACATTCTCACTCTTCTGTTTTTGTTTTTCTCTTCTTTCTATGATACAATGGAAAAAATGAATTCAAAAGGAGTTTTTTTATGACTTACCCAAATCTCTTGGAACGTTTCTTAACCTACGTTAAGGTCAACACGCGCTCTGATGAACACTCTACTACTACTCCAAGTACACAGAGTCAGGTTGACTTCGCGACCAATGTCCTGATTCCAGAAATGAAACGTGTTGGACTTCAAAACGTCTACTACCTTCCAAATGGTTTTGCGATTGGTACTTTACCCGCCAATGATCCATCATTAACACGAAAAATTGGCTTCATCTCTCACATGGATACTGCTGATTTTAATGCCGAAGGAATTAATCCACAGGTAATTGAAAACTACAATGGTGGTGTGATTGAACTAGGGAATTCTGGTTTTAAATTAGATCCAGCAGATTTCAAGAGTCTTGAAAAATATCCAGGCCAAACGCTCATCACAACCGATGGAACAACCTTACTAGGTGCTGATGACAAGTCTGGAATTGCTGAAATTATGACTGCCATTGAATATCTGACTGCTCATCCTGAAATCAAACACTGTGAGATTCGTGTTGGTTTTGGTCCAGATGAGGAAATCGGTGTTGGTGCTAATAAATTTGATGCAGAAGATTTTGATGTGGATTTTGCCTACACTGTTGATGGAGGACCACTAGGGGAACTTCAGTACGAGACTTTCTCAGCAGCTGGGGCTGAATTGCATTTCCAAGGTCGTAATGTCCACCCTGGTACTGCAAAAGGGCAAATGGTCAATGCTCTGCAATTAGCAATTGATTTCCATAATCAACTCCCTGAAACTGATCGTCCTGAGTTAACGGATGGCTACCAAGGTTTCTATCATCTTATGGATGTAACAGGTAGTGTTGAGGAAGCGCGTGCTAGCTACATCATTCGTGATTTTGAAAAAGATGCCTTTGAAGCTCGTAAGAAAGCTATGCAAGCAATCGCTGATAAAATGAATCAAGAACTTGGTAGCGACCGTGTCACACTAAACTTGACAGACCAGTACTACAATATGAAAGAAGTCATTGAAAAAGACATGGCTCCAATTACCATTGCTAAGGCCGTTATGGAGGACTTAGGGATCAAGCCTATTATCGAACCAATCCGTGGTGGAACAGACGGCTCTAAAATTTCATTTATGGGAATCCCAACTCCGAATATCTTTGCAGGCGGCGAAAACATGCATGGACGTTTTGAATATGTTAGCCTTCAGACTATGGAACGTGCAGTTGATACCATCATTGGTATCGTAGCTTATAAATAATTGATAAAAAACCGAGCATATCCAACTACGGAAATGCTCGGTTTTAGTATTTTATACTCGTCGAAAATCTCGTCAAACCACGTCAACATCGTCTTGCTGTACTCAAGTACAGCCTGCGGCTAGTATCCTAGTTTGCTCTTTGATTTTCATTAAGTATTAAAAGTGACATCTTTCCCTGCCCCTTTAGTTATCTCCCAATTTTCTCGTCTACTTGATTGTATTTCACTTAATACAAGGAAAACAATCTAAAACTAATTGTTACAACCTTCTTGCATCCAATTCGAATACACTATTTAAGGGCATTTTACATTAATTAGTCTTTTTTTCTTTTGACCATTCCAATCATTCCTAAGAACATGCCCATAATTCCTACAGATGCAAAAGCAGAACCATCTTCACTTCCTGTTTTAGGTAGAACTTCTTGACGATTTGCAGGTGCCTGATAAGTCTTATCTTCTAACATAGGCGGAACTACATATGACTTATCATCATTTTTATCTACGATTTGATTCATAGTTTTTTCAGAGGCAGTTACATCACTAGTAAATCCTGATTCTTGATGACTTGCAGCTTCTCCACTAGGAACTCCTTCCTCAACGTTCGAAACTCCATGAGTAACTCCTTCAGAACCAGTCATACTACCAGTAAACTCTGGTAAGTTATGAATAGCTGCTTCAGAACCCGACACACCACCAGTAAACTCTGGTAAGTTGTGAATAGCTGCTTCAGAATCAGACACACCACCAGTAAA
>JAWETZ010000044.1:0-4714 GCA_032480835.1 Streptococcus mitis | reverse complement strand
TTCTACCTTAGTACCTGGTGGATATGTTCCTCCTCCTGGTTTCTTAGGCGTTACAATCGCATCTCCATTTGGTTGTGGAGTAATTTCAATCTCAACTGGAGTTTGAGTTGTTGGTGTTTTAGGATCTGTTCCATTTTTGATTTCTTCCTCATCTGGAATTCCATCATTATCATCATCTGAATCTTCTTTATCTGGGATTCCGTCTCCATCTGTATCGCGTAAAATTGGAACTGGAACTTTCACAGTAACTGTCTCGCCACCTTTTGTAACTTTAACCGGAATCTCTACTGTACGTTCTTCTTCTTTTGGTTTCCAATCATTTACCTCTGGTTTTCCTTTAAGTTTACCTTCATCATCTACTGTTAAACCATTTACTGGGCCATCTACTGTAATGCTTGAACCTGGTTTGTTTGGTGTCACAACTGTAACTGGTGTAATTGGTGCTTTTTCCGTAACTGGTGCTGGGTTTGTAACCTCAGCTGCTAAAGGCCCATTTGCTGTTCCTCTAGCTACAGGACTCTCAAGAGTAAGTACACCATCAATGTTCTTAGAAACTTTTGCAGTTACTTCTGTTTTATCTGCAATTTCAGCATCAGAAATTGTTACAACTCCTTCAGGTGATACTGATACTTTATCATCAGACTTACCATTTACAGTCCATTTGCTTCCAGATTTCGTAACTGTTACAGTTTCTGGACTTGTTTGACCTGTCGGTGTATAAGTAAGAGTAATTTTATCAATATCTTGTTGATTAGTACTATCAGGTTGTTTTGGTGGGGTAATTGTTACACTACCATTCTCTTTACCTTCTACGATAGGTGCTGTTGGTGTTACTGCTAGAATTACTTTACGCTTGATTTCTGCTGGTGCAAATACATCTCTAGTCGTGCTAGTAGCATCTGTCATATTATTAGCTTTAGTACCTGGGAAGATTGCTGTTGCAGTTCGAGTATATTTACCTGAATTGTCAAGTGTTGTTCCTCGATCTTGATTAACGCCGTTTCTGTCTTTCCATGTCCAAGTCATACCACTTGGTAAATAATTGTTACCACGATCTGCTTTATCTTCACTATCGACTACTTTCAGATAGTTATGCGCATCAATATTTTTAGAACTATTATCTTTATTTAATGTTGAAGCAACTGGTACTTTTGCGATACCGTTTTTATCAACATTTTTCGTTTCAATATCAACTACGCGGTACTTAAATTTGAAATCACGGCTATCTGAAGGATTACTTCCTTCTACGTGAATAGTTGATTCATGTACTCCTAAAGTTTCAGTATTCAATACAGTTCCTGAAGATAAACGAGTTTTATATTTCTTATCTTCTGAACTTCCATCTTTACCTGTTTGAGCTGTAAATGTAGATGGAGTTACTCCTGGATCTGGATTCACTCCTTTTGGAAGTCCTCCCTTAACTTCTACTTTAGAAATCACACCAGAGTTATCCGATACTTTTAGCTCTGGGTTAAATGTAGCTCCACGATAAACTGTAAAGATTGGTTCATTAGCAGTTTCTGATAACTCTTTTCCATTTAGACTTGCTTTTGGCTTTTCATTATCCACTACATTGAAAACAACATTTCTCTCAGCTTTTTCTGGTGCAAATACTTGGACACTACCACGCTTACTTGGATTTTTAGGGAACACCGCAATCGCCTTATGAGTTTGTTTTCCTACTTTAGATAAAGTTACATTCGTATCTGATCCGTTAGCATTGTCCCAACGGAATTTCATTCCTCCTGGGAAGTGGACATCTGCTTGCGATTCTACAACTGGTTTACCTGACTTGTCTTGCTTACCAGCTGTATTTAGGTATTCATTTGGATCACCTGACTTGCTGTTTAATTCGACTGTCTTAGGTGTGTTTTCCACAACAACATCGACAACTTTATACTTCATCAGATAGGTAGCACTATTTACACCATCAGAAATTTTGAACTTAGCTACGTGATCTCCTAGTGTCTGTGTATCCGCTACTGTTCCTGTAGATAGGCTCGTAGTGTATTTTTTATCTTCCGTACTTCCATCTTTTCCAGTTTGAGGTATATAAGTTTGAGCTTTAGATCCATTTGGTAAGTTCTCAACACTCATAGAAGTAATGTTACCTGAATTATCCCAGGCTTTCACAGTCGGATTAAATGTAGCTCCACGATAGACATAAAATTGAGCAGATTGTGGTTCATTTTCTGTTAAACGAATTCCGCCAACCTCAACGATTGGTTTTTGGGTATCACGTGGTGTTACATTGAAAGTAAATTTTACAGGGTCAGCTTTATTACCGGCATCATCATGAGCTCCGAAAGTAATCTCATGTGGTCCACCAACGTCTTCTTTCTTAGTTGTAATAGTAATTTCAATTACTTTTTCAGTTTTAGTAATTTTTACATTTTTATTTGTTGCTTGACGAGAAAGAAGTCTATCACCATATTTTTTAAGGAAATCATCAGGATCGATCGTAACACTTTTATCATCTTTTGCTGTTATTGTGAAGGTTACTGTTTTACCTTCTTCTACTGTTTGGCTTTTTTGTGAAATTTCTAATGTAGGTTTTTGGGTATCTCGTTCAGGAGTTGGTTTTACAGGATTACTACGTTCAGAAGTTACTGTTCCACCATTATTCACAACTGTTTCAGCTGTAATAGGCTTTTCTGGTAGAGCTCCTTTAACTGTGACTTTCGCAGTGCCTCTGTTAGTTTTTCCAGTTCCGATAAGTGTCTTACCTTCGTAAAGATTCACTGTCGAACCATCTGGCACTCCGTTTCCGACATTTACAGTAACCTCTTGCCCAGTCTTCCCTGCTTTTTCATTTACAGAGCTTTGATCAATAGTAGGTTGATTTGGAATAACCTTTAATGTAGCAGTAGTAGTATTTGAAGTATTGTCGCTGTAGGTAGCTTTTACTTGACGATTGAATACTCCTGCTGTATCAGTACTTGGTTTTCCACCTGGCCAACTCCAAGACGTGTCGTTAGGGAAGGTTTTACTTCCATTATTACCCTTCACAAAACCACTTTCTACTGGATTATTTAAATTTCCAAGAGATTCTCCAACTTTTTTTGTAACTTCTTGACCGAAAATAGGGTATTGAGAACTTTGTTTAACAGTCGGTTGTACATTTTCTCTAGATTCTTTCCCTGACACGAAAGTATACGATTGGTGCGTTGATACACCATAAGTGCTTGCAACAGCTATAGTAAATGCTTGTCTAACTTCTTCATCCGTTACACCTGGTCTTAATTTTGCTTTTAGATGCATATGAACAGCAGCTGTTTTATCGTTAGTTCTCCATCCTAATCCATAACTATACTTGCTGTGATTTCCTTCTAATTTTACAGCCTTTTCTAAAACAGAATCATATCTATTCGCTTTAAAGATATCCCTCATATCTTTCCAATGATCTCCTGATGCACGGACACCTGCACTATTAAAATAGGTAAATCCATTACCACTTTTTTCATTATCATTTAAAAAGTGGTAATCCAGTGTCCTTTCATAATGAAATTTTTCTGGATTTTGTGAGAGTGTCCCACCTTCATTTTGATTGTTTCTACGGTAGATTTTTAAGTATAAATCTCTAATAGTGTCTGATTTATAAGCTCCTGCATAACGCCCTTCAGTTTGTAAATCTAATATTTTAGGTTGTAGCAGGAGTCTGTATGCCTGTTGGAAACTCTTTTCAGCTATGTTTTTACCGTTATTATTAAAGAACGCATCGTAAACTACATATCTTTGACCATCAATCGTCTGAATTCGAGCGGTCATATCCACTTTTTCCTCTACGAATTTTCTGTCGTTATTCCTAATATTTCCAGAACCATCACTTCCATAGAAACGTTGATAACTTAATAGATTATCTTGATCGGTCCATCTTGAAGATACCGTTGCAGCTCTTCCACCTGTCCCTTGACCCATGCTCTTGCCATTACGTGGGTCACGAGCACCTGAAGTCAAACGTGTTGTAGCGTTTTTAACAGAGTTAAACATTCTCTTCACACGTTTTGTCATATCTTCAACATCGTTCAGAGAAACTGTTGTATTTTCAAGAACACCTTGAGCCAAGCCCAATAGTTCATTGGCTTTTTCAAGAACTTCTTTGCTAGTCTCCTGCTCAGGCAATTCCAAAACAGCTGCCTGCAATTGATCTACAGATACTTTCAAAGTATCTTTTTTAGCTGATACAGTTTGACTCTCTTCGCTGGCGCTTACTTCAGGAGAAGTTTGACTTGCTAGATTGTCGGCTGGCTTCTCAGTTTTATCTGCTTGTTTATCAACTTGAACCTCAGTTACTTCCTTAGCAGCTGATACAACTGTCACATCTTTAGACAAGAGTTCTACAAGTTCATCAATATCCTTTTGAGCTAGCTCAGAACTTTCTAGGGCTTCTTTCCCTTTTTGAAGTCTATCTTTGACAGGCGATACTACTGATTCGTCAAGGTTTAATTTAGTAGAAATAAGAGCATTTAATTCTTCAACTACTTTTTTCAACTTGGCTTTATCAACTGTAGACGCGCTAGGTGCAGCAGTTGTAAGCGCTTGATTTCCTGCATCTACTTTGTTGTCAGTAGATTCTGCAACATCCACAGGCGAATCGACCTTATCTTTAGGGTTCACTACACCCGCATTAAGTTGTGAAGTCTTGTCAACTAGACTATCCGCACTCGCAACGCGGGCACCCAAAAACATCAGCGCTGCAACAGCAACTGAAGCG
>JAWETZ010000043.1:0-5617 GCA_032480835.1 Streptococcus mitis | reverse complement strand
GTTGAACTTCAGGTTCTCCTTTTTCAGTCACAACAGCTTCGGGTAAGGTCGGTTGAACTTCAGGTTCTCCTTTTTCAGTCACAACAGCTTCGGGTAAGGCTGGTTGAACCTCAGGTTCTACCAGATTACCACCAACTGGTGCTGTATATTCTGGTTTCTCTGCTTTAGGTGCTTCGTCAGGCACTGTACCAACAGGTTGAGTGTACTCTGGTTTCTCAGCCTTAGGCGCTTCGTCAGGCACTGTACCCACAGGTTTAGTGTATTCTGGTTTCTCAGCTTTAGGCGCTTCATCAGGTACTGTACCCACTGGTTGAGTGTACTCTGGTTTCTCAGCTTTAGGCGCTTCATCAGGCACTGTGCCCACTGGTTTAGTGTATTCTGGTTTCTCAGCTTTAGGCGCTTCATCAGGGACTGTGCCTACTGGAGCAGTGTACTCTGACTTCTCAGCCTTAGGCGCTTCGTCAGGCACTGTACCCACAGGTTGAGTGTACTCTGGTTTCTCTGCTTTAGGCGCTTCGTCAGGCACTGTGCCTATCGGTTCAGTATATTCTGGTTTTTCATGAACTTCAGGCTCAACCAGATTACCACCAACTAGTGCTGTATGTTCTGGTTTCTCTACCTTAGGAGCCTCATCTGGAACTGTACCTACTGGAGCAGTGTACTCTGGTTTCTCTGCTTTAGGCGCTTCATTAGGGATACTTTCCTGAGTTTCAGATACTAGAACATTCTTTGTCCCCTCATCCTTATGTTGAATTTCTGAAATTGTATCATCATCAAGGGGTAAGTATCCAATATAACGATATCCAGCAATTTGAACTACTCCTTCATTACTTGGAGCTTTCAAAGGATTGCTTATATCGAGAGCTTGCATACTAGAAAGACTAATCAGTCCGATAGTAGTAACTAAGAACAAACTACTAACTTTTTTCTTTTTATGAACCAAAAGGACTAAACTACCAACAGCTAATAGACCTAAAGCTGTAAGCACAGAAGTCGATGAACCTGTTGCAGGAAGAGCTTCCTGCTGATAAATAAGAGCATAACTTGCTTCATTATCAGTAGGAATTCCTGCTTTAATCTTAGTTTGTTCTTCTTGTGTAAGAGCGCTTTTTTCAATGTAATGATAGGTAGAAGCATGGATGACTGACGGTGCAACCAAGACACTTCCGAGTAAAACTGAACCAACAATCCCACAGATTTTTCGGATTGAAAACCGTTCTTTTTTAAATAATGACAAGCGTAATCACCTTCTTTAATTTTATTTCCTAATAGTAAACACTATTTTTTATTTTCAAAAATTGAACTTCTAAAATCATCAGTTTGATTTAGATAGGCCTTAAACACTGCTCTCTTTAACTTATGAACTGCACTATCATATTCTGGATTATAGTTGTCCCAAGAATAACGATTCTCATCTGCATCCTTACGGACAGCTTCGTCCATTAATCGCTGCAGTTCTTCTACACTATGAATCGTCTTTCTTGCAAAACTTGCCCAAGATTTAGTTGGATCGTTGAAGGTAACCTGCTTCAAGTTCCCAAACTGCTTCACACGTTCTTGATACATAGCTGTCTTGAATTCTGCCCAAGTTTTATATTGACCGTTAAATACTTTTTGAAGGACAAGTTCATCTGTAACTAAACCTACTTCTTTACCATAAGACTTAATCTTACTTCCCGCCGCTTTTGCATCTTTTTCATATTGATTTGAGATATATGGTACCATTCCATCCTTAAAGCCTTTGGCAGCCAGAAGTTCATAAGCTATTCTACGTCCCATCAAATCACCCGGAGTTCCCTTGCTGCTCAGAGCCGAATAGATTGGGGCAAAGAGTTTAATCGTATAGTAACCGTTTCTTTCATATTCCCCAGACTTATATTCACGAGCTGACAAGATATTATTTGTAATCAAACTATCAAAAGTAGTCAATTTTTTGGCATCTTCTTCTGTCAGATTTTGTACAACGTTAGTAGCGTAAACATCATTTCCATCTGCAGGATCTTTCACGTATTTATTCTCGATTTTTCTCAGAGCCGTCATTTTCTGATAAGCATCTAACTGTCTCACAATAGATTGCCCTTCGAGATATTCCAACATGTAAACGACATCAAACATATTGTGGACGTAGTTCTGAAGATCTGCTGCGTCATTAAATCTTGTAGTTGGATCAAGTACTTGCAATCGCTGGCCTTCTGTACTATCTGATGTTTTATGTTTCAAGATAGAGTTGATGGTAATGGTTGCATCACTTGGTTGATCAGGAGCTTGCAATAAGCCTTTTGCGAAGAACTCCGGTCCTAAGCCACTTCTTCGACCATAGCCACCAAGATAAATATCCTGATCTGAATCATGGGTCATCTCATGGGTATAAGTAATGGCTCCATCCTTATCTAACATACGATAGGACATATAGTAAACGCCATCTCCAGTTGCATAAGCACCATGATGATTGTGAACTACTTTATTCCCCACTGGACCAAAGAAATTCTTCATCGCCGGATTGGTACTATCAAACTTAGCCTCAACTGTAGCTTTTCCAGATGTTGTATCATCTCCAAACTTATAGGCATCATAAAGTAAAATTGTACGATAGAGCTTTTCACGTCCTTCTTTATCTAAAATGCGATACCAATAATCGTAGTGATCTCGCTGACGTTTGGCTGTTTCACGTGCATTTTCTTCAACAAACTTATTGAGTTCATCTCCAGCCTTATAATCGCTGTTGCGGTAGCGATCGTAAGCGCCAAATCCTATGCTAGACAAGGTTGAGATGACAAATACAGATCTTTCTGGCAAGGTAAGGAGAGGCAAGACCATATTGCGGTATTTCCAAGTACTACTAGTAATTCTGTCATAAACACCGATAGAATACTTAGTCCCTGCTTGCTCTTGCTTGGTTTTGACCTCTGCAATAGTGGATTTTTCTTCGACAATGAAAGCTTTGGTCTGTTTTTTAAACCAGTCATTATTGCTAGTGTTTGGTAAAAAGACTTTTCGGTAATTTTCTAGCGTGCTAAACAAATCTGTCGTTCCATGATGGCTGGCAAGACTGATAGCATAAGTATCGACATTGTTTTTAGCAAGAAGATTGTTAAAGCCAGATTTACCTAACTCAATCAGAGTATCTAATGGTGAAGTATTTCCTTTACCAAAGAAGTCCGGATGATACATAACTAGGTCTTTGACATTCACTTGACCATAGCTAAAGTTATACCAACGTTCTAAATAAGTTAAACCGAGTAGCAAGGCTTCCTTATTGTTCTTGATTTTATCTACAAGATAGCCTCTGGTAACTGGGTTGTCACCAGCAAGTCCAGCATCTGCTGACAAGAGTTTTTTCAAACTGTTTGCCAAATTTTGTTTTGTTTTGACGAACTGGTCTTCCAGATAGAGCTCAGTTTGCTTGACATCTGGAGAAATTCCGAGTGTCTTTCTGATAGCATCCGACTTATAGTCAACCTTTTGTAAGTCAGGTAAGACTTGCTTAATGATAGAGTCTTGGTCATACAAGAATTGATTTGGAGTGTAGAGGAGTCCTGTATCCCCTAAGCTATATTCTGCCAACTTAGCAAAATCAGTCTGGTATCTGAGATCGAGCTTCTCAGATGAATGGTCATGATAGTGAAGCAAGAGCTTATTTGCAGTCTGTTTGTTAGAAACAATATCTGTGATTACTTGGTCATCCTTCATCATAACTGCGGACAAGAGTTCTTTTTGATATAAGAGACTGTTCTCCTTGACCAGGTTTCCGTATTTCACGATGGTCGCCTTGTTATAGAAAGGTAACAATTTTTCAATGTTCTTATAAACCAAAGCACGGTTAGCTTGATAATGCTTCACCTTAGAAAAATCACTTTCTTTACTACCACTTGTTGAAAGGGACTCCACTGTTGGAGGAGTGAGAGGATTGATTTCTGCTTTTTTATTAGTCACTTCAGAAGCATCTAGCATTGTTCCTCTTTCTTCAAAGGATTCTTTGCTGATGACTTCATCCCTAACCAAGGTGACATTGTATACTCTGTTCGCCTTGCTGCTGAATGTATCCTTCACCTTCATTCCATTGTAGTGGTAACCGGTAATAGCATTCCCGTTGGTTACATTGACATCACTTAGTACATTGGTCAAGCTTCCAGCATGCTGTTCCTCATTCGTCTTTCGATCCCACAAATATCCAGCCACACCCGCAACTCTACCAAAGTGCTTGACATTGTTGATATCACCTTCAGCATAGCTATCCTGTATATGCGCATCTTGGTCTACAAGACCTGCTAGCCCACCAACAGTCTGATCTGAACTATTGGTGTTTGACGAAATGGTTACTGTCGCTTTAGATTTAGCAATAGACGCATTTTTTCCTGTTAAATGACCGACCAGACCGCCAATATTGTAGGCAGCAGTTGTTTCATAGGTATTGATAATTCTTCCCTTGAAACTGCTCTCTGTGATGCTTGATTGGTCTGCCTTAGCAAGCAATCCACCGATACCACGTTCTCCAGCCAGAACACCATCGACATGAACTTGTTTAATCTTTGTGTTATTCTGAGCTTCATTTGCCAGTGAACCAATATCATTTTTCCCTGAAATAGCAACATTTTTTAGACTCAGTTTTTCTACTGTAGCACCATTCAAGTTTTCAAACAGAGGTTTTTTCAAATTATAGATAGCATACTTCTTACCATCTTTTTCTCCAATCAAATGACCAGTAAAGGTTCCCTTGATATAGGATTTATCATCAGGACCAAGCTCCACTTCGTTAGCATTCAGGCTAGCTGCTAAATGATAGGTTCCAGAGAGATTTTGGTTTATAGCTTTGACCAGATTACTAAAGGAAGTAAAGTTTGTATTTTCCTCTTTAGACTTCTTATCGAGGTAGAAGGTGAAATGGTCGACATATTTATTGTTCTGCTCTTGCTGGAGTTTCTCAGCCTTAGCTGTAATTTTATAAACTGGCTGACCATTTCTTTCCTCTTCAGTTATTGAGGCGACTGGTAGATAGACATCTTTAAATGCCGAAGATTTTACCTTGACAAAGTAATTATCCGTATTCTTTGGAATTCCATCCAATGAGATATGTTGTTTATAATTCCCATTCGTCTGGCTGTACAACTCAATATCCGAAACATTTCTTAATTCGAGTGTTTTTTCTGGATCCTGCTCTTTCGTTTTTTCAGTCGGAATATTCGGCTTTACTTGATCAATATCACCAGTGTATTCTGGAAGTGGAGCTACCTGTTCAGGCTCACCTTTGGCGCTTACAACAGCTTCTGGTAACTCTGGATGAACTTCAGGTTCACCTTTGTCAGTTACAACGGCTTCGGGAAGCTCTGGTTGGACTTCAGGTTCGCCTTTATCAGTAACAACTGCTTCGGGTAAGGCAGGCTGAACTGCGGGTTCACCCTTATCAGTCACGACTGCTTCTGGCAATTCAGGTTGAACTGCGGGTTCACCTTTATCACTTACTACTGCTTCTGGCAAGGCGGGTTGGACTGCAGCCTCCCCTTTATCACTTACTACTGCTTCCGGTAAAGCGGATTGGACAGCGGGTTCACCTTTATCACTTACTACTGCTTCGGGTAAGGCGGGTTGAACTGCGGGCTCCCCTTTGCCAGTTACAACA
>JAWETZ010000042.1:0-6310 GCA_032480835.1 Streptococcus mitis | reverse complement strand
CGGATTTTTATCGCTCTGAATATCAAAAAAGAAAGGACGAAATTTGTCCTTTCTCGAGCTTAGCTTTTCTTCAACCCACTACAGTTGACAAAGAGCCTATTTTTCATACTTTTGGCGAATATAGCCATTTAGTTTTAAAAAAACAGAACTTAGCCCATGACTAAATTCTGTTTTTATGCTTTATAATTATAAAAGTGAAATCCTTTCCAACTGCAAAGAACTTCTATTCTTGCTAGACTATATTCATTCCTATTGTAGTAGTAGTCTATATATTTATCTTGTTGGTTTATACGTTAATTGATCTTTGTGCTGTTTGACAAACTCACTCATTTCTGAGTCTGGTATTTGACGAAGATATAGATTCGCACGAATCGTTTCATCTTCTTCACGACAAGTTGAAAGAACTAAATACTTATCTTTAGCTGATACTTTAACATTTGGTTTCTTAACTTCAGCTGTTTCATAAATAGTTGTTAACTGTGTTTGAAAATCTTTATCATCATCAAATGAAGTGCGATAAAAGGCTGTTTCTTCCGGTACTATAATCATAGCAACTGCTTCATAATAATACTTTCTCTCTGGAGTCTCAATCACAACATATGGATGTTCATCAAAATAATCTTGACGACTATAGTAGTTCACATCATTAAACATACGATGATCCCCAACTTTACTACCACGAGCATGACCAAATAACCAAGTTAAACGGTCACTAAAATCCTTTTTATTATCTGTGTCCATAAACACTGTTCCCATATAAGGTTCGTGACCACCATCAAATCTCTTATCTAAATAAGTTGAATTATCAGTTGTTTGAACAACAGGCTCATCCAACTCTGTTCCGGGCGCATACACATAAGCGATCGTATCAGAGTTTGTTCCAAGTAAGCCTTTGAACTTATTCGTAAGATATTCTTTTTCCTCTGCCGATGTCGTAGCAATTTTTTGTGTCGTTTGTGCTACCTTAGTTTCACTCGCCTGATCAGTTGGAGCTAAAAATGTCTTATAGAGGAATAAACCTCCTAAAGCGACAATAGCTACAGCAACAAGCGAAGCGATAATTTTCTTCATAGGTGACTTATTTTTAGTTGAACGTCTGCTCATTTTTATCTCCCTTGTTTATTTACTTTTATCAAAAAAATCACTGAAACGAAGTTTCAGTGATTAGTTACTTCATTAAATAAATAAATTATTTAGAAGCGTGTGTTTTTGGAAGAGCTTTTTGACCAGCTTTAGCTGTTGCACCTGCTTGTTTAGCTGCTGCTTCTGCTTTTTTAGCTTGCTCTACTGCACCTGGTTTACCTGGTTCTGGAGTAGCTGATGGAGCTGTTTGTCCGCTTTGACCATCTTGAGCGTGCTCTTTCAAATAACGAGCATTTTTTTGTTCAGGAGTTTCGTTCAAGATATAGTATTTACCTTCTTTTTTAAGAGCTGAATTGAACACACCTTGTAAATGTTCAACTGCTTCATTACGAACTTTTGCCACTTCTGCATCGTATGCTTTTTGAGCAGCTACAACTGCATTTCTGTATGGTGCTAAAAGTTCATCACGGTTATGTGTGAAGTTTTCTGGTGCATTCTCTGCTTTTGCCAATTCAGCTTGTGCTTTCTCAAGCTCAGCTTTATTTGCATTGATATTTTCACTATGTGCTGCCACATATTCGTTAACTCTATCAGCAGTTACAAATTCTGATTGGCTTTCATATGCTTCACGTGAATCATATGGTCCAGGGAGGTTAGCTCCACCATTGTTATCTGCAAATGCTGGTACTACTGCAGAAAATACTGCAAGAGCTGCTACTGATGTCAATAAAACTTTTTTCATTGTTTTATCTCCTCTTTCATTTTTTATTTGATTGTAAAGAGTTTTCCTTACTACCACCATTATACCACTTAAATAATTGGTGTCAACAATTTTTATCTTATTTTTAAGAAAATATTGGAGAAAACAGTCCAAACTTTAAATGTTGAACTCTAATCACTCTTAAAAGCTAACTTATTTCAATCAAACGAACAATAATCCTTTATATTCCCGACTATTCGAATCATTACTGGCTGGCAACATCTGAAGTTAGAAGGCCTTGACGAACGAGATTTGCTAAACCTACTTTTCCCCCTCTTCAATACCCTCTGGACGACCACGTTCTAGGCCTTTTTCTTCAGCTCGTTCCAAGGCATAGTTATGTGCTAACAAGGCTTGTTCTTCGCGCATACGTAGTTGACTAAACATTTTCCTGTCCTCCTCGGACCAGCTTTTATAGTCCAGCAGTTGGTCTGCCCGACTGATGGCTCGCTCGGGTTCTTGGGTAAAGGGTTTGTTCCCAAAAAACTCTAACCACAGCTTGCGAACCTCGTCTTTGCTGGTTTCTCTGTATTTTTTTAATTCCAAGAATGCCATCTTGACCAGATGATTTTCCTGCCCATTGTTTGTGATGGTCTTACAACAGCGTCTCAAACTCAGCGACAGTCATACCCAATTGTTCACTAGCAACCTCAGCTGTCAGAAGACCTTGGCGGACCATATCTAGGAAGGCAAAGAGTTTTCCTTCTTCCCTCCCTTCAACTTTCCCACGTTCAAGTCCACGCTCCAGTCCCTGTTCAATACCTTGTTCAATCCCCTTAGCCCTAGCTGTTTCCAAGGCATAGTCCTGTGCTAACAAGGCTTGTTCTTCGCGCATACGTAGTTGACTAAACATTTTCCTGTCCTCCTCGGACCAGCTTTTGTAGTCTAGCAGTTGGTCTGCTTGGCTGATGGCTCGCGCTGGGTTCTGGGTAAAGGGTTTGTTCCCGAAAAACTCCAACCACGGTTTGCGAACGCTATCCTTGCTGGTTTCTCTATATTTTTTTAATTCCAAGAATGCCATCTTGACTAGATGGTTTTCCTGACCGTTGTTTGTAATTGTTAAGACCTCACCTGTCGTGTCCTCTCGCATACTGAAACTGTGAAAAGCCAAATTATCTGAGAAATAATTGCTGTCCACAATTGCGATAGCGTAAACAGGTGCAATATGTTTATAACTCTGGTGTGTATCACCTTCTCGTTGGCGAATTTTTTCTAGATTTTGATTGACTTGACTGCACAAATAAGCCCACAAGCGATTGATGAAAAAATTCTGATGATGCACCTGAATTTCAATGATTACTTGAGTGCCATTGTCCAACTCCGCCAAAACATCTATACTGGTATAAAAATCCTGCGCCGAGTACGGCAGGATAGGCAAGACATGAATATTGCTCCCCTCCAAAATGGTAACATTTTTGGCTGGTAAATCCAACATATCGCGGATAAACTGACAAGTGATTTCTGGATTGCTAAAAATCTTCTTAGCAACCAAATCGTTAGTCGGGCTAATGCCCGGATGTCTTAAAATCATCCTTTTCCTCCTTTTATTATACCACAGTTTTAAATCTAGGTTTGCTAGATTCACTGCTACTATCTATTTATTCGGAAAAGAGAGGTGAAAGTTCAAATTTTCCTAATAAAAAAGATAGCCAATCTCTTTTACATTAAGAAATTTAGCTATCCTTTTTAGTTATTTTCAGATTGTATAACGTTTGTTTACAGATTTCTTACTTATTCCTTTCTAACAGTGCCTCAAACTCAGCGACAGTCATGCCCAATTGTTCACTCGCAACTTCAGGTGTTAGAAGACCTTGACGGACTAGATTTACTAAACCTACTTTTAACCCCTCTTCGATACCCTCTGCTCGACCACGTTCAAGGCCGCGCTCTAAACCTTGTTCGATACCTTGTTCGATACCTTCCGCCCTAGCTGTTTCCAAGGCATAGTCCTGTGCTAACAAGGCTTGTTCTTCGCGCATACGTAGTTGACTAAACATTTTCCTGTCCTCCTCGGACCAGCTCTTGTAGTCCAGCAGTTGGTCTGCTTGGCTGATGGCTCGCTCGGGTTGCTGGGTAAAAGGTTTGTTCCCGAAAAACTCCAACCACGGCTTGCGAACCTTGTCTTTGCTGGTTTCTCTGTATTTTTTTAATTCCAAGAATGCCATCTTGACCAGATGATGTTCTTGTCCATTATTGGTGATGGTCTTACAACAACGCCTCAAACTCAGCGACAGTCATGCCCAATTGTTCACTCGCAACTTCAGGTGTTAGAAGACCTTGACGGACTAGATTTAGTAACATAGACAAACTTCCTTCAACTTTTCCACGCTCCAGTCCCTGTTCTAAACCTTGTTCAATTCCCTCTGCTCGTCCACGCTCTAAACCTTTCTCCTCAGCTTGTTCCAAAGCATAGTCCTGTGCTAACAAGGCTTGTTCTTCACGCATACGTAGTTGACTAAACATTTTCCTGTCCTCCTCGGACCAGCTCTTGTAGTCTAGCAGTTGGTCTGCCTGGCTGATAGCTCGCTCGGGGCGCTGAGTAAAGGGCTTGTTCCCAAAAAACTCCAACCACGGTTTACGAACCTCGTCTTTGCTGGTTTCTCTGTATTTTTTTAGTTCCAAGAACGCCATCTTGACTAGATGGTTTTCTTGTCCATTGTTAGTGATGGTTAAAGCCTCACCTGTCGTGTCCTCTCGCATACTAAAACTGTGGAAGGCCAAATCATCTGAGAAGTAATTGCTATCCACGATAGCGATAGCATATACTGGTGCGATGTGTTTGTAACTCTGATGAGTATTGCCCTCTTGCTGGCGAATTTTTTCTAGGTTTTGATTGACCTGACTACACAAATAAGCCCATAGGCGATTGATGAAAAAATTCTGATGATGAACTTGAATTTCAATAATTACTTGAGTTCCATTATCTAGTTCAGCTAAGACATCTATGCTAGTGTAGAAATCTTGGGCTGAATAAGGCAGGGAAGGTAGTACATGAATATTGCTCCCCTCCAAAATGGTTACATTTTTTGCTGGTAAATCCAACATATCGCGAATAAATTGACAAGTGATTTCTGGATTGCTAAAGATTTTCTTAGCAACCAAATCATTAGTCGGGCTAATGCCCGGATGACGTACAGTCATATTTCTTCTCCTTTCATTATAGCACATTTTTAAATCTAAGCTCACTAGATTCACCGCTACTATCTATTTATTCGGAAAAGAGACGAAAAAACCTGAGAATTATCTCAGGCTTGGTCATTAAATCTTTTTCTCAATACTGAAAAGTGGAGAAAGTGGGCGTTTTTCATGGATACGCACGATAGCATCTCCTAGTAAATGAGCAATTGAAATCTGCTCAATCTTGTCAATCAAACGCTCTTCTGGCAGATAGATGGTATCCAAAACAACCAATTTCTTGATAGCTGATTTTTGGATATTGTCCATAGCAGGACCAGAAAGAACTGGGTGCGTACAGCTTGCATAGACTTCAACAGCACCAGCTTCCGCAAGGGCATCTGCCGCGTGGCAAATGGTTCCAGCTGTATCAATCATATCATCAATCAAGATACAAGTCTTACCTTCAACCTTACCGATGATGTTCATGACTTCACTAGTATTCATCTTATCAACGCTACGACGTTTGTCAATGATAGCAATAGATGTTTTCAAAAATTCTGCCAACTTACGGGCACGAGTCACCCCTCCATGGTCTGGGCTGACAACCACATAGTCAGAACCAACCATACCGCGACGCTCAAAATAATCCGCAATCAGAGGAGCTCCCATCAAGTGATCCACAGGAATATCAAAGAATCCTTGAATCTGCGCAGCATGCAAGTCGATTGTCAATAAACGATCCACTCCAGCTACTTCAAGCATATTTGCGACCAGTTTTGAAGTGATTGGCTCACGCGCTCTCGCCTTTCTATCCTGACGTGCATACCCATAGTAAGGCATGACAACGTTGACAGATTCTGCACTCGCACGCTTCAAAGCATCCACCATAATCAAAATTTCAAGCAGATTGTCATTTACAGGCGAACTAGTTGATTGTAGGATAAAGACGTGTTTCCCACGGATTGATTCTTCGATGTTGACCTGAATCTCTCCATCTGAAAATTGGCGAACACTTGATTTCCCCAACTCTATCCCAATCTCCTGCGCCACACGTTCTGCCAATTCTTTATTAGAAGAAAGGGCAAACAGCTTTAAATCAGAAAAAGACATGATTTCCTCCGGTATATATGTATCGCTTGTGCTTTTCACAAGATTTTCCATCTACCATTGTAGCGCTTTTTACACTATTTTTCAATCAAAAATAAAAGAAGGGCACCATATTTGTGCCCTTGCATCATTCTTTTGAAAAATAGGCTCTATAATATTTGTAGTGGGTAAATCCCCTATGGATATTATGGAGCCTATTTTGTTGTAGAAAAAAAGTCCCATAAGATCTATAATGAAAAGCAA
>JAWETZ010000041.1:0-6829 GCA_032480835.1 Streptococcus mitis | reverse complement strand
AAGGCAGTTTATCACGGTGAAACTTCCCTTGAGATTGCTATTAAGCTAGGAGTAACGAGCAAGTTAAATGAGCTTCAAGATCAACTCAATCGTTCGGCAGCCAATTTGTCACAGGAACAGGAAAAACGCTTGGAACAAACAGTTAACTTTACGGAGAAAATTGATGAATCCAAGGAAAATAAAAAAATGATTCAAACCTTTGCGGCCGCAGGGCTTGGTTTATTCCTTTATATGATTTTGATTACCTATGCTAGTGTCACTGCTCAGGAAGTTGCCAGTGAAAAAGGCACCAAAATTATGGAAGTCGTCTTTTCTAGTATAAGGGCTAGTCACTATTTCTATGCGCGGATGATGGCTCTGTTTCTAGTGATTTTAACGCATATCGGGATTTATGTTGTAGGTGGTCTGGCAGCCATTTTGCTCTTTAAAGATTTGCCATTATTAGCTCAGTTTGGTATTCTGGACCATTTGGGAGATGCTTTCTCTCTAAATACCTTGCTCTTTATTTTAGTCAGTCTCTTTATGTATGTAGTTTTAGCAGCCTTTCTAGGATCTATGGTTTCTCGTCCTGAGGATGCAGGAAAAGCCTTGTCTCCTTTGATGATTTTGATTATGGGTGGTTTTTTTGGAGTGACAGCTCTAGGTGCAGCTGGTGACAATCTCATCTTGAAGATTGGTTCTTATATTCCCTTTATTTCGACCTTCTTTATGCCGTTTCGAACTATTAATGGCTATGCAGGGGGAGCAGAAGCATGGATTTCACTTGCTATTACAGTGATTTTTGCAGTGGTAGCAACAGGATTTATCGGACGCATGTATGCTAGTCTCGTTCTTCAAACGGATGATTTAGGGATTTGGAAAACATTTAGACGTGCCTTATCTTATAAATAGAAGAGCCTCGCGAAAGCGAGGTTTTTAGAGATAAAAAGAGTGGAATTCAGAAAAATATTTTTCATATCTATTGACTTTTAGGGGTGAAATTTGGTATTATAGTAGGCGGTATTGTTTACCCCATTTGAAAGGCCCCGGAACCTTCCAAATACTTTTCGATGGGAAGGAACACCCATCACCGTAAACAAAAATCGAACTATATATAGGAGAAATCATGAACAAAACAACATTTATGGCTAAACCAGGCCAAGTTGAACGTAAATGGTATGTAGTTGACGCAACTGATGTACCACTTGGACGTCTTTCTGCAGTAGTTGCTAGCGTACTTCGCGGAAAAAACAAACCAACATTTACACCACACACTGATACAGGTGACTTTGTGATTGTTATCAATGCTGAAAAAGTTAAATTGACTGGTAAAAAAGCAACTGATAAAATCTACTACACTCACTCAAACCACCCAGGTGGATTGAAACAAATCTCTGCAGGTGAACTTCGTTCTAAAAATGCAGTACGTTTGATCGAGAAATCAGTTAAAGGTATGCTTCCACACAATACTCTTGGACGCGCTCAAGGTATGAAGTTGAAAGTATTTGTTGGAGCTGAGCACACTCACGCTGCACAACAACCAGAAGTTCTTGACATTTCAGGACTTATCTAAGGAAAGGAACAATAAAGTATGTCACAAGCACAATATGCAGGTACTGGACGTCGTAAAAACGCTGTTGCACGCGTTCGCCTTGTTCCAGGAACTGGTAAAATCACTGTTAACAAAAAAGATGTTGAAGAGTACATCCCACACGCTGACCTTCGTCTTGTCATCAACCAACCATTTGCAGTTACTTCAACTGTAGGTTCATACGACGTTTTCGTTAACGTTGTAGGTGGTGGATACGCTGGTCAATCAGGAGCTATCCGTCACGGTATCGCTCGTGCCCTTCTTCAAGTAGACCCAGACTTCCGAGATTCATTGAAACGCGCAGGACTTCTTACACGTGACTCACGTAAAGTTGAACGTAAGAAACCAGGTCTTAAGAAAGCTCGTAAAGCATCACAATTTAGTAAACGTTAATTCGAAAGAATTACTGTACTTACAAAGAGCACCTTTAGGGGTGTTCTTTTTTGCACTTTTTTACTAAATTGGTGCAATTGACACAGTTGTTGCGACTTTAGTCGCTTACAAATGTGGCTGCAACCTGACAAAGTCAGTTGCCTCAAAACGTTAATCAATACGATACTATCAACATTTACAGACATTCAAGAATTTTCTCTTGGATGTCTTTTTTGTATAAAAATAGTTGTTTTTCGGAAAGTTAGCTATTAATATTTATCAATGATAAAAATAGCATGTTTTAAGGGACTGACCCCAAAAAGTGAGAATTTAATAAAAAGACTTGACATAATTCGTTTACAATGGTAAACTTATTTTTGAGCTTATTTGTTTACATTTGTAAACTACGAGGAGGAAAGGAGAATGAGCACAATAGAACTTAATACTTATATCACAGATGCAGAATGGGAAGTCATGCGTGTAGTTTGGGCAAATGATCGAGTAACTAGTAAAAAAGTCATTTCCGTATTACAAGAAAAAATGGACTGGACACAATCCACTATCAAAACGATCTTAGGTCGATTAGTTGGAAAAGGCGTACTAAATACAGAGCATGAAGGTAGAAAGTTTATTTACACTGCCAATATTGAAGAGAAAGAAGCCGTAAGGAATTATGTAGAAGATATTTTTAAACGTATTTGCAATAAGAAAGTCGGAAATGTAATAGGAAGCATCATTGAAGATCATGTTTTAAGCTTCGATGATATAGATCGACTAGAAAAAATATTAGAGATGAAAAAATCTTTCGCAGTAGAAGAAGTGGATTGCAATTGTCCAGAAGAACAATGCAAATGTCATTTACATCATCATTAAGTATAAGGAGGAATTTAAAATGAATAATGACAACATGGATAAGTTAAAATACGAGCATGGAATCACAGATAAACATGGCTACCATAAGGATCAACATCATGCCGGGCATGATCACTGCGAGCACTGTGGGCATGACCACAGCGGACATAGTGGACATGATCATAGCGGGCACAGTGGGCCTAATCACAGCGGGCACAGTGGACATGATCATAGCGGGCACAGAGGACATGATCACAGCGGACACAGTGGGCATGCCCACCATCATCACGGAAGCTTTAAGGAACTTTTCTTAAAGTCATTGCCACTAGGAATCATTATTATGTTCTTTTCCCCTTTGCATGGATTTAAACTACCATTCCAGTTTACTTTTCCATATTCTGATATTGTAGTAGCTATTTTATCTACTATATTAATTATTTATGGTGGACGTCCATTCTATCAAGGTGCAGTTGACGAATTTAAACAAAAAAAACCTGGAATGATGGCACTCGTTTCTTTAGGTATAAGTGTTTCATATTTGTACAGTATTTATGCTGTGATCATTACCTACGTAACGGGTGAACACGTGATGGACTTTTTCTTTGAATTTGCTTCATTACTATTAATCATGCTATTAGGTCACTGGATTGAGATGAAAGCTATTGGAGAAGCAGGAGACGCACAAGCAGCATTGGCTAAGTTAGTGCCGAAAGATGCTCACGTTGTATTAGAAGACGATTCAATTGAAACACGACCAGTTGCTGACTTACAGGTAGGTGATTTAATTCGTGTTCAAGCCGGAGAAAATGTGCCAGCAGACGGGATTATCGAGCGTGGCGAATCACGTTTAAATGAAGCTCTTCTAACTGGGGAGTCAAAAGCAGTAAAAAAAGGCCCTGGCGATGAAGTAATCGGGGGCTCAACAAATGGAGAAGGGGTTCTTTATATTAAAGTGCTTGAGACAGGTGATCAATCCTTTATCTCTCAAGTACAGAATTTAATCAGCCAAGCTCAAAGTCAGCCTTCCAGGGCAGAAAATATTGCGCAAAAGGTTGCAGGGTGGCTCTTCTATATTGCTGTTATTGTCGCGCTAATTGCTTTTGTAGTGTGGATGATTATTGGAGATATCCCAACGGCAGTTATATTTACTATTACTACATTAGTTATTGCTTGTCCGCACGCATTGGGTCTGGCTATTCCATTGGTAACCGCCCGTAGCACAAGCTTAGGAGCTAGCCGTGGCTTACTAGTAAAAGACCGCCAAGCCTTAGAAATAGCTCAAGATGCAGATGTGATGATTTTAGATAAAACGGGTACTTTAACAACTGGTGAATTTAAAGTATTAGATGTAAAACTTCTTAATGACAAATATACAAAAGAGGAAATCATTGCCTTATTGGCAGGTATTGAAGGAGGATCTAGCCACCCAATTGCTCAATCAATTGTAAGTTTCGCCGAGCAGCAAAATATACGTCCAGCATCTTTTGATTCGATTGATGTGATTTCCGGTTCTGGAGTAGAGGGTAAAGCAGGTGGGCACCGTTACCAATTAATCAGTCAAAAAGCCTATGGACGTAATCTTGATATGGATACTCCAAAAGGAGCAACTCTTAGTGTCTTAGTAGAAAACGATGATGCCATTGGTGCTGTAGCTTTAGGGGACGAATTAAAACCAACAAGTAAAGAGTTAATTAAAGCTCTTAAAAAGAACAATATTCGACCAATTATGGCAACAGGTGATAATGAAAAAGCGGCTCACGGCGCGGCAGTAGATTTAGGGATTGAATATAGATCAAATCAATCTCCACAAGACAAATATGAGTTAGTTAAAACACTGAAAGATGAAGGAAAGAAAGTTATCATGGTAGGTGATGGTGTAAATGATGCTCCTTCTCTTGCCTTAGCAGATGTTGGTATAGCTATAGGTGCTGGAACTCAAGTTGCGTTGGATTCAGCTGATGTCATATTGACTCAATCCAATCCAGGAGATATTGGATCATTCATTGATTTAGCACACAAAACAACTCGTAAAATGAAACAAAACCTATTTTGGGGAGCTGGTTATAACTTTATAGCTATCCCTCTAGCTGCAGGAATTTTGGCTCCTATTGGTATCACATTAAGCCCTGCATTAGGAGCAATCCTAATGTCTGTGTCAACAGTCATCGTCGCCATTAATGCTATGTTATTACGTTTAGATCCAAAAAATAACGGTTAACAGATCGAATGATTGAAACTCCTTAAAGTATCAAGATACAATAGTTTTACAGGAGAAAAAGAGATGTAAGTAATGGCTCTTTGTAAAATCGTGTTGGTAGAAGTAGACGATTTTTCTACCAACACGATTTTTAATTTATTATAGAACTGATTTCTGTTAAAATCCTAAAAGCCACCTATTTCGACAGTTTTATAGCTTGTTATTCTATTTTCTTGACAATAATACCACCGTCTCCACACGTTTTTTAACCATAAAAAGACACCTCCATGAGCATTTGATTATATTGTAGCAAATCCAACTTGGAGGTGTTTTTATTTAATTCTCATTTACGGGGGTCAGTGCCAATTAAAATTGCGTATTTTTTATTTAAAATGTATTAGAATTAAATTCATATAAAATATGCACGAAAAATAAATCAAAATTAAAAAGTACAAATTAATGAAGAGATTATTGATAAAAATAGTTAATAATTGGTTAAACAAAATATATAACTCGTTTATAAATTTATAGAAATGAACCATTATAAATCTCCTCTTAAATATTGAAAAAACCATTGGCAGTGGACATACTTTAAGACTATATATTTCTGAAACTAGTTTCACAATACAAATATTGACATGCAATTATTAATTGGTGGATTTTAAGTTGACATCTACAAAGTTTAATGTTAGAATACATTCAAAAATATATTTGAATGAGGTGTTTTATGATTCAAAATGTTGTTACTTCAATAATCCTGTATTCTGGGACAGCCGTAGACTTACTTATTATCCTAATGTTATTTTTTGCCAAAAGAAAAAGCAGAAAAGACATCATTAACATCTATTTAGGACAATTTCTAGGCTCTGTTAGTCTAATATTGCTAAGTTTGCTTTTTGCATTTGTCTTAAATTATATTCCTAGTAAAGAGATTTTAGGTTTACTCGGTTTGATTCCAATTTTCCTAGGTCTCAAAGTTTTGCTTTTAGGAGATTCTGATGGAGAAGCTATTGCCAAAGAAGGTTTGCGCAAAGATAATAAAAACCTGATATTTCTAGTCGCTATGATTACTTTTGCAAGTTGTGGTGCTGACAATATTGGTGTCTTTGTTCCATATTTTACTACCTTAAATTTAGCAAATTTGATAGTAGCTTTACTTACCTTTCTAGTCATGATTTATCTCTTGGTTTTTTCTGCCCAAAAATTGGCACAAGTCTCTTCTGTTGGAGAAATTTTGGAAAAATATAGCAGATGGTTTATTGCCGTTGTTTATTTAGGATTGGGGATATATATCCTGATTGAAAATAACAGTTTTGACATACTATGGACTATATTAGGCTAGGAGAAAATATTATGAAAAAAGATAGTATCTGCCAAGTGAATGTTATAAATCAGCAAAGTATTACAACCGCAACGAACTACCTTGAAAAGGAAAAAGTCCAAAAATCACTTCGCATTTTAACAAAATTTACCGATAATAAACAGATAAATATCATCTTCTATCTTCTTGCTGTTGAAGAACTCTGTGTCTGTGATATAGCCTGTTTACTAAATCTCAGTATGGCATCTACTTCCCACCATCTTCGTAAACTAGCCAATCAAAACATCTTGGGCACTAGAAGAGAGGGGAAAATTATATATTATTTTATAAAAGATGAGGAAATCAGGGATTTTTTTAATCAACTAGGATAACAACTATTTTTACTACTTTTCCATGATTCTAGGGAGCTACTCTATGAAATTTCGGGTCTTCGGAATATATAGTGGAATTACTTTCTTAATAGTTTAAAAACAACTGGTGTTTAAATCGGATTTTCTGGTGGGATGTTAGGATAATC
>JAWETZ010000040.1:0-8071 GCA_032480835.1 Streptococcus mitis | reverse complement strand
GGAGATACACCTGTACCCATGCCGAACACAGAAGTTAAGCCCTAGAACGCCGGAAGTAGTTGGGGGTTGCCCCCTGTGAGATATGGAAGTCGCTTAGCTTTATTCCGCCATAGCTCAGTTGGTAGTAGCGCATGACTGTTAATCATGATGTCGTAGGTTCGAGTCCTACTGGCGGAGTAGTTAATTAAAGGAGGTTTTAGCCTCTTTTTTGTTATTTAATTAATAATCTATCTCGCACCTAATGACGCGAGATATTTCAGATCTTTGTCATTTGTCAACTGTAGTCGGTTGAAGAAAAGCTAAGAACGAGAAAGGACACATTTCGTCCTTTCTTTTTTGATATTTAGAGCGATGAAAATCCGTTTTTTGAAGTTTTCAAAGTTCCGAAATCCAAAGGCATTTCGCTTGATAAGTTTAATGAGATTATTAGTCGCTTTTAATTTGGCGTTAGAATAGGGTAGTTTAAGGGCACTGTTTCAGCCTGAGCCTAGAAATTCGAAAGTGAAGCTGTTTAGCCAAGTCATAATAAGGGATAAACATATCCATTGTAATGATTTTGACGCGACATAAGAAAATGATTTCGGATGATAGCTTGTGTTCTACTCTCAAGAACAGTTATGATATTGAGGTTTTCAAAATCTTGCGTAATAAAGCTCATCTTCATCTCTCGATTGAAACAGTCACTCCCCTGACTGTTTCAATGTCCTAAGAAATAATCTCAGGAAGACGAGAAAAATCATATTTAAAGTGGAAGTCATTAAGCTTGCGAATGACAGTTGAAGTGGAAATGGAAAGCTGATGAGTAATGTCGGTCATAGAAGTCTTTTCAATCAACTTCTGAGCAATCTTTTGGTTGATAATACGAGGAATTTGATGATTTTTCTTGACCATAGAAGTTTCAGACACCATCATTTTCGGACACTGATAGCACTTAAAACGACGCTTTCTAAGTAGAATTCTGGTAGGCATACTAGTTGTTTCAAGGTAAGGAATTTTCGATGGTTTTTGAAAATCATATTTCTTCATTTAACTTCCGCAATCAGGGCAAGATGGGACGTCGTAGTCCAGTTTAGCGATGATTTCCTTATGTGTACCCCTATTGATGATATCCATAATTTAGAAATTAGGGTCTGTAAGGTCTAGTAATTTTGTGATAAAGTGTAATTGTTCCATATGATTCTTTCTAATGATGGTTTGGTGGTTTTTCATTATAAATCTTATGGAATTTTTTTCTACAACAAAATAGGCTCCATAAGATCCATATGGGATTTACCGACTACAAATACTATAGTTACTTTTCTTTTTAAAATTATTAAGTACTTTATTTCTATTCAATCACTTCATAGTTCTGACTCAAGTTCGTTGAAGAACTCTTGAGAAATATTTATTACTATTGAAACAGAACAGGATAGTTTTTTCAAGCATTTATATGAAATTTTTTATTTTTAGGGATTTAATAGTTTGTTTTTGATGTAAGATATTTGTTTCTATTCTGTCAATTTTTCCTATTTTTTATCTTGTTGAGGTTGTTATTTTAACAATTCAGGAATTGATAGTGAATGTGTAAAATTTTTTGTTAGAATAAGTTCATAAAAAAGAAAAGGAGTATATAATTATGTTACAAAAAATTTATGAGCAGATGACGGATTTTTATAGAAATATTGAAGAAGAGTATGGTACTGTATTTGGTGATCATTTTGATTGGGAACATTTTCATTTTAAATTTTTAATTTATTATTTAGTGAGATATGGTATTGGGTGTCGTAGGGATTTTATCGTTTATCATTATCGTGTTGCTTATCGTTTGTATATTGAAAAGATGATAATGAATCGAGGTTTTATTTCTTGTTGAGGTAATTTTAGTAAATTTCCGAACAAACTTACTTTTTCATTGCAATATAACAATAAATAGCTGGTAATTTTTCTAAATCATTTTTTAATAGTTGGAAATAGCAAATCTTTCTATTGTTTCTTCTTGATAAAAAGGCGAATTTTTCTTATAATAAATTGTAAGATATAATTGCGGGTGAGATTCCTGCCATGTATGTGAGAAAGGAAGAGCCTGAGGGCTCAGACAAGATTATGACTTCAGTTGTTGTTGTAGGTACCCAATGGGGTGATGAAGGTAAAGGGAAGATTACGGACTTCCTTTCAGCGAATGCAGAAGTGATTGCGCGTTACCAAGGTGGTGATAATGCTGGTCACACGATTGTGATTGATGGCAAGAAATTTAAGTTGCACTTGATTCCCTCTGGGATTTTCTTCCCTGAAAAAATCTCTGTCATTGGGAATGGTATGGTTGTAAATCCTAAATCTCTTGTAAAAGAGTTGAGCTATCTTCATGAGGAAGGTGTTACAACTGATAACTTGCGTATTTCTGATCGCGCGCATGTTATTTTGCCTTATCATATCGAGTTGGATCGTTTGCAAGAAGAAGCTAAGGGCGACAATAAGATTGGTACTACAATTAAGGGAATTGGTCCAGCTTATATGGACAAGGCTGCTCGTGTGGGAATTCGTATCGCAGATCTTTTGGATAAAGATATTTTCCGTGAGCGTTTAGAACGTAACCTTGCTGAAAAGAATCGTCTCTTTGAAAAATTGTATGACAGTAAAGCGATTGCTTTCGATGATATTTTTGAAGAGTATTACGAATATGGTCAACAAATCAAGAAATATGTGACCGATACATCTGTTATTTTGAATGATGCGCTTGATAATGGTAAACGTGTGCTTTTTGAAGGTGCACAAGGTGTTATGCTAGATATCGACCAAGGTACCTATCCATTTGTTACGTCTTCAAACCCTGTGGCTGGTGGTGTGACAATTGGTTCTGGTGTTGGGCCAAGTAAGATTGACAAGGTTGTAGGTGTATGTAAAGCCTATACCAGTCGTGTAGGAGACGGTCCTTTCCCAACTGAGTTGTTTGATGAAGTGGGAGAACGTATTCGTGAAGTCGGTCATGAATATGGTACTACAACTGGTCGTCCACGTCGTGTGGGTTGGTTTGACTCAGTTGTTATGCGTCACAGTCGTCGTGTTTCTGGTATCACTAACCTTTCATTGAACTCTATCGATGTTTTGAGTGGTTTAGATACAGTGAAAATCTGTGTGGCCTATGATCTTGATGGTCAACGTATTGACTACTATCCAGCTAGTCTTGAGCAATTGAAACGTTGCAAGCCTATCTATGAAGAGTTGCCAGGTTGGTCAGAAGATATTACTGGAGTTCGTAATTTGGAAGATCTTCCTGAAAATGCACGTAACTATGTTCGTCGTGTGAGTGAATTGGTTGGCGTTCGTATTTCTACTTTCTCAGTAGGTCCTGGTCGTGAACAAACAAATATTTTAGAAAGTGTTTGGTCGTAAGAGATTTTTAAGATTTGTTTAAGATAGGTCGGGTATACTATAGACAGTTACAAGAAGACCTCCTAACTTGTTGTAACAAATATCCTAAACTTTTCTTTTTCATAATAATCTCCCTATAGAGTCACCGCATTCGGTGGCTTTTTTTGTCTTGAGATTCATGATATAATAATAAAATCGATAAGTAGGAAAAGGGAAATTGATGAATTATACAGTTGAAGAAAAAGAAGTCTTTATGAGGGAAGCTTTGAGAGAGGCTGAGATTGCTCTTGAACACGATGAAATTCCAATTGGTTGTGTGATTGTCAAGGACGGAGAAATCATTGGTCGTGGGCATAATGCGCGTGAGGAGTTGCAACGAGCGGTTATGCATGCGGAGATTATGGCTATAGAGAATGCGAACCTGAGTGAGGAGAGCTGGCGCTTGCTGGATTGCACGCTTTTTGTGACAATTGAGCCTTGTGTCATGTGTAGTGGGGCGATTGGACTCGCCCGTATTCCAAACGTGGTCTATGGGGCTAAAAACCAGAAATTTGGTGCTGCTGGGAGTTTGTACGATATCTTGATAGATGAGCGTCTCAACCATCGTGTGGATGTTGAAACGGGAATTTTGGAAGATGAATGCGCAGCTATCATGCAGGACTTTTTTAGAAATAGACGGAAAAAATAATTTTTCTTTTAAAATGAATAGGAATGTGATATAATAAATAGTGGAGCAACAGTTCTGCGTGAAGCGGGTCAGGGGAGGAATCCAGCAGCCCTAAGCGATTTGAATTGTGTGCTCTTTTTTTCGTGCTTTTTGCGAATAAATAAGATAGAATAATCTAGAATAAATGATAATAGAAAAGAGAATATGATGAAAATTCGTGGTTTTGAATTGGTTTCTAGTTTTACAGATGAAAATTTATTGCCCAAGCGTGAGACAGCGCATGCGGCTGGTTACGACTTAAAGGTTGCTGTGCGTACGGTTATTGCTCCAGGAGAGATTGTCTTGGTTCCGACAGGGGTTAAGGCTTATATGCAGCCGACTGAGGTTCTCTACCTCTATGATCGTTCTTCAAACCCTCGTAAGAAGGGCTTGGTCTTGATTAACTCTGTGGGTGTCATTGATGGGGATTATTATGGAAATCCTGGGAATGAAGGACATATTTTTGCGCAAATGAAGAATATTACAGACCAAGAGGTTGTTCTTGAAGTTGGGGAACGTGTGGTTCAGGCTGTCTTTGCTCCTTTCTTAATTGCAGATGGAGATATGGCTGATGGCGTTCGAACTGGTGGATTTGGATCGACCGGGCACTAGAATGAAGATTATCTTTGTACGTCATGGGGAGCCAGATTATTGTGAGTTAGAGGAGCGTTCTTATACGGGATTTGGGATAGATTTGGCGCCCTTGTCTGAGAAGGGACGGCAGCAAGCTCAGGAACTGAGCAAAGATCCTTTCCTCTCTTCAGCAGAAATAATCGTATCTTCTGCAGTCACAAGAGCTTTGGAAACGGCTTCTTATGTGGCTTGTGCTACGGGACTTCCTTTGAGAGTGGAGCCATTATTGCATGAATGGCAGGTCTATGAAAGTGGCACAGATAATTTTGAAAAAGCTCGTACTATGTTTCTAGAAAATAAGGGGGAGTTACTTCCTAATAGTCCTATTCAATATGAGACAGCTACGGAAATGAAGTCTCGTTTTCTAGAATGCATGGCTAAGTATCGGGAGCATCAAACTGTGGTAGTTGTAGCCCATCGAATGCTCATGCGTCAATTTGTGCCAGACGAGAAAATTGATTTTTGCCAAGTAATTGAGTGTGAGTTAGAGATATAGAAAGAGGTTTATCATCGCAAAGAAAAAAGCGACATTTGTATGTCAAAATTGTGGGTATAATTCCCCTAAATATCTTGGGCGTTGTCCAAACTGTGGGTCTTGGTCTTCTTTTGTAGAAGAGGTTGAGGTTGCCGAGGTAAAGAATGCGCGTGTGTCCTTGACAGGTGAGAAAACCAAGCCCATGAAACTGGCTGAGGTGACTTCCATCAATGTCAATCGAACTAAGACAGAGATGGAGGAACTCAACCGTGTACTTGGAGGCGGAGTGGTACCAGGAAGTCTCGTCCTTATCGGTGGGGATCCTGGGATTGGGAAATCAACCCTTCTTCTACAAGTTTCAACCCAGCTGTCTCAAGTGGGAACTGTTCTCTATGTCAGTGGGGAGGAGTCTGCCCAGCAGATTAAACTGCGAGCAGAGCGCTTGGGAGATATCGATAGCGAGTTTTATCTCTATGCAGAGACCAATATGCAGAGTGTTCGAGCTGAGGTAGAGCGGATCCAACCAGACTTTCTCATTATTGATTCCATCCAGACCATCATGTCTCCTGAGATTTCAGGGGTGCAGGGGTCTGTTTCTCAAGTTCGTGAGGTGACAGCTGAACTTATGCAGCTGGCCAAAACCAATAACATTGCCATATTTATCGTAGGGCATGTGACTAAGGAAGGAACCTTAGCTGGCCCTCGTATGTTGGAGCATATGGTGGATACGGTGCTTTACTTTGAAGGGGAGCGTCACCATACCTTCCGTATTCTGAGAGCGGTCAAAAACCGTTTTGGTTCAACAAATGAGATTGGGATTTTTGAGATGCAGTCGGGCGGTTTGGTTGAGGTTCTCAATCCGAGTCAAGTTTTCCTAGAAGAGCGTTTGGATGGGGCGACTGGTTCGTCAATCGTTGTGACTATGGAAGGGACGCGTCCAATTTTGGCGGAGGTTCAGGCTTTGGTGACACCGACCATGTTTGGAAACGCCAAGCGTACTACGACAGGCCTTGATTTTAACCGTGCTAGCTTGATTATGGCTGTTTTGGAAAAACGAGCAGGTCTTCTCTTGCAAAATCAGGATGCTTATCTCAAATCTGCTGGCGGTGTAAAATTGGATGAGCCTGCTATTGACTTAGCAGTTGCAGTTGCCATTGCTTCGAGTTACAAGGACAAGCCAACCAATCCTCAGGAATGTTTTGTAGGCGAACTGGGCTTGACGGGTGAGATTCGGCGCGTGAATCGTATCGAACAACGTATCAACGAAGCTGCTAAATTGGGCTTTACTAAGATTTATGTACCTAAGAATTCCTTGACAGGAATCACTCCGCCCAAGGAAATTCAGGTCATTGGTGTGACTACCATTCAGGAGGTTTTGAAAAAGGTCTTTGCATAATCCGTGACAAATCCTCTTAAAAATGATAAGATAGGAGAAATATTTGACTATCAAATTTTCGAGGAGGGAATCATGTCGTATTTTGAACAGTTTATGCAAGCCAATCAGGCTTATGTTGCCCTACATGGGCAGTTAAATTTGCCACTTAAACCCAAAACAAGAGTAGCCATTGTGACCTGTATGGACTCACGTTTGCACGTTGCGCAAGCTCTGGGCTTGGCACTTGGGGATGCTCACATCTTGCGGAATGCAGGTGGTCGAGTGACTGAGGACATGATTCGTTCGCTAGTTATTTCCCAGCAACAGATGGGGACAAGAGAGATTGTGGTGTTGCACCATACAGACTGCGGTGCTCAGACTTTTGAAAATGGTCCTTTTCAGGAGTATTTGAAAGAGGAACTGGGTGTCGACGTGTCAGACCAGGACTTTTTGCCCTTCCAAGATATAGAGGAGAGTGTGCGTGAGGACATGCAAGCCCTTATCGAGTCTCCTCTAATACCAGATGATGTCATTATCTCTGGTGCCATTTACGATGTGGATACAGGAAGTATGACAGTCGTAGAATTATAAATACTTCATTTAGAAAGAAAGTGTATGAAGAAAAACAGTATTTTATTTATTTTTATCTTATTTCTATGTATTGGTTTACAGTATGAAACAATCTACTATACGGACGGTTCGATGTCAGCTGCGGAATATGGACTAATGGGAGTTTCTATCTTTCTAGCTCTCTTTTACATGATTCCGGCTCTTTATTTCCTTTTCCGTATTGGGAAAAAATGGGAATTGCCAAAGAACTCCTTGATCTTGTCTTTATTGGGTGGGATGTTCCTTTCAGGCTGGTTGTCTAGCTTTTCGAATACCTATATCCATGATTTACTGGGTGTTCTTTTCCCAGATAGTGCCTTTTTAAATACCTTTGAAAGTGCCATTGTGGCTCCTTTGGTCGAAGAACCCTTGAAATTGTTGCCACTTGTTTTTGTTTTGGCTTTGATTCCTGTGCGAAAGTTAAAATCTTTGTTTTTACTAGGAATTGCTTCTGGTTTGGGATTCCAAATGATTGAGGATATTGGCTATATTCGTACGGATTTGCCAGAGGGATTTGACTTTACCATTTCGAGAATTTTAGAGCGTATCATCTCAGGAATTGCCTCTCACTGGACTTTTTCAGGTCTGGCTGTGGTGGGTGTTTACTTGCTTTACAGAGCCTATAAAGGACAGAAGGTTGGAAAGAAACAGGGGATTATCTTCCTAGGTTTAGCCTTAGGAACTCACTTCTTGTTTAATTCTCCTCTTGTGGAGTTGGAGACAGAGTTGCCACTAGCGATTCCAGTAGTTACAGCCATTACTCTCTATGGTTTTTGTCAGGCTTATCGCTTTGTTGAGAAGCACAATGAGTTGATGAACTAGAATATTTTTCGGCTCTTTGTCAACTGTAGTGGGTTGAAGAAAAGCTAAGCTCGAGAAAGGACAAATTTCGTCCTTTCTTTTTTGATATTCAGAGCGATAAAAA
>JAWETZ010000039.1:0-8157 GCA_032480835.1 Streptococcus mitis | reverse complement strand
TTCGAACCCGTGTTACCGCCGTGAAAAGGCGGTGTCTTAACCCCTTGACCAACGGACCTGAGTTGTTATTTTCAACTCTTACTATTATACAGCCTTTTTGTTTTTTGTCAACTACTTTTTCCAATTTTTTTCAAATTTTTTTAAATTTTTTCGACTTTTTTAAATTTGACTATTTCAGCCCAATATCAAACTCTTTAAACACAATGCTTTTTCTCTTTTTTATCAGCTTTACAACAGCTTCAGTTCGAGCTGTATGTGGGAACATATCGACCGACTGGATATAATGAAGATCATAGACTTCTACTAAGCGTACCAAATCACGAGCCAAGGTCGAAACATTGCAAGAAATATAAACCATTTTTTCTGGTACATAAGTAAGAATAGTATCTAATAACTTATCATCCAGACCTGTACGTGGTGGGTCCACAATCAGAGCATCTGCTCGGTAGCCTTCCTTGTACCAACGAGGAATAATCTCTTCTGCTGTTCCAGCTTCATAATGCGTATTGTCAAATCCCATTCTTTTAGCATTTCGCTTAGCATCTTCAATAGCTTCTGGAATAATATCCATACCTCTGAGTGTTTTTACTTTCTTTGCAAAGGCAAATCCAATCGTTCCAACTCCACAATAAGCATCAATCAAATGGTCTTCTTTATTTACATCCAAGGCTTTTACCGCCTCGTTATAAAGAACCTCTGTTTGTTCAGGATTTAGTTGATAGAAAGCTCGAGGAGATAGTGAAAATTCATAATCGAGTACACCTTCTTGAATACTCTCTTGTCCCCAGATAATCTCTGTCTTTTCACCATATATTTCACTTGTTTTAGCTGTATTTGTATTAACAGCTACCGTCACAACCTCTGGAAAATCTTTAACTAAATCTTTTACCAATTTGGTTAAATTAAGCTGGCGGTTTGTAATTATAATAATCTGAACCTGTCCAGTCTTTCTAGCTCGTCGGACCATTATAGTTCTGACACCTAGAACTTTTCTCTCATCCGTGATTGGAATCTGGTGATAAGTAAGCAATTCTGCTAGACGATTAGCAATCACTTGGGTTCCCTTGTCTTGTACCAGGCAGTCTTTCAACTCTACTAAATAGTGAGAGTTTTGTGCATATAAGCCCGCCTTGACCTGATTCTTAAATTTTCGAGTCTGAAATTGTAACTTAGCACGGTAGTACTTTGGTTCCTGCATTCCAATAGTTGGACGGATTTCATAGTTTTCATATCCTGCAGGAGCAAATTTTTTCAGCGCTTGATGAAGTAAGCCCGTCTTGAACTCCAGCTGCTTATCATAATGCAGATGCATGATTTGGCAGCCTCCGCACTCATTGTAAATAGTACATGCTGGCACAACACGGAATTTAGACTTCTTGTTGACCTTCAGTAATTTTGCTTCAACAAAGTTACGTTTAATAGAAGTAATCTGACAATAGATATCTTCACCTTTGAGAGCACCAGGCACAAAGACTAATGTTTTTTGATAAAAGCCGATTCCCTCACCATTAATTCCCATGCGCTTGATTTTTAATGGTATTTTTTGTTTCACTTTCAGATTCATACCCCTATCTTATCACATTTTGAGTTATAATAGAACTATGAAAATCACAAAACTTGAAAAGAAAAAAAGACTCTATCTGATGGAGCTTGATAATGACGATAAAAGCTACATCACCGAAGATACAATTGTTCGTTTTATGTTATCAAGAGATAAGGTGATAAGCGAAGAGGAATTGAAAGAGATTCAGGACTTTGCTCAATTTTCTTATAGTAAGAATCTAGCCCTCTACCACTTATCCTTTAAAGCGCGTACTGAAAAAGAGGTCAGTGAATATCTAAAAAAATATGATATTGATGAAAACATCCTTTCTCAAGTCATTATTAATCTTAAAGAGGATAAGTGGATTAATGATAGCCAGTACGCTTATGCTATTATCAATGCCAATCAACTTTCAGGAGACAAGGGGCCTTATGTACTGACTCAGAAATTAGCACAAAAAGGAATTTCAAAATCTACTATAGAAGAGATCTTGAATGATTTTGATTTTTCGGAAGTTGCTCAACGTGTAGCCAATAAACTATTGAAGAAATATGAAGGAAAACTTCCAGCTCGTGCCTTGCAAGATAAGATTATCCAAAATCTGACCAACAAGGGCTTCTCTTACTCTGATGCTAAAAGTACTTTTGACGAATTGGATAGTCAAGTCGACGAAGAAACGACCCAAGAACTCATCTTCAAGGAACTTGACAAGCAATATGCTAAGTATGTTCGAAAGTATGAAGGATACGAACTTAAACAGCGTTTAACTCAAGTTTTAGCTCGAAAAGGCTACGATTTTTCGGATATAGCGAGCGCTCTCAGAGAATATCTTTAATATTTTCATGTAAAATTCACAGATTTTAGGTAATTTTATGGTACAATAGTAAACGATAAACTTATAAATTGTAGAAAGTTGGTTAGTTATGAAGCTTCCAAAAGAAGGCGACTTTATTACAATTCAAAGTTATAAGCATGATGGGAGTCTCCACCGAACTTGGCGGGACACCATGGTACTAAAAACAACAGAAAACGCCATTATTGGTGTCAACGATCATACACTAGTTACCGAAAGTGATGGTCGTCGTTGGGTTACTCGAGAACCGGCTATTGTTTACTTTCACAAGAAATATTGGTTTAATATCATTGCCATGATTCGTGATAATGGAATTTCCTACTATTGCAATATGGCTAGCCCCTACTATCTGGATGAAGAAGCACTGAAGTATATTGATTACGATTTGGATGTTAAAATTTTTACAGATGGAGAAAAACGTCTCTTGGACGTTGAAGAATATGAGCGTCACAAACGCAAAATGAATTATTCTGATGACTTGGACTATATTTTAAAAGAACATGTCAAAATTCTTGTTGATTGGATTAACAATGGACGTGGTCCTTTCTCAGAAGCCTATGTAAACATTTGGTACAAGCGCTATGTAGAACTAAAGAATCGGTAAAGTTGTCAAACTAGGGTGAAAACCCTGGTTTTTTTAGTTGAAAAACCCAGCTTTTCAGCTGGGGTGATTTCTATATATCTAATTTCGTAACAGTAAATTTGATGTGGGAATAGTCTTTTTCAACATCCTTATCCAGCAAGAAAGCTGTGGCGTCCTTCTTAACTTGAACCAGGTCAATATTCTGAGCTTGGGCTGCATAGACGCATCCACAATAACATTGACGATAGATATCATACTCTTCACACATCTCTACTGAACGTTTGTAACCTTGATTTTTCTTGAAATCACTTGGAAGATAGTGTGTTGTGTAAATTTTTTGCACATCGATTCCGATGCTGTTAATGGTTTGAGAATTCTTATGAGGACTGATGGTTAAAGCCGAACCGAAGTAGTCAAAGCCTAAATCCATAGCCACTTGCGCTGTCTTATCCAGTCGGTAGTCAAAGCAAACCTTGCAACGGTCGCCTCCTTCAGGCTCTTCCTCCAGTCCTCTGACTAACTTACGGTATTCATTTGGTTCGTAGGGAGCTTCTAGGTACTGGACCGTATTTCCTGTCCTCTCATTGAAATCACTGACAAATTTCTTGGTGACGTAAGCCCGCTTATGGTATTCTGCCTTGGGGTGGATATTAGAATTGGCAAAATAGATGGTCACGTCTGCATACTTAGTCAAATATTCTAGTGTATAGGTACTGCAAGGGGCACAGCAAACGTGCATGAGAATAGTTGGCCGTTGCTCATTTTTCTCCCATACTTGTACCATCTTCTGCATGACACGGTCATAATTAATCTTCTGATTGGGGTTCATCTTGCTCAGAATTTCTTCTACATCTATCATGTTCTTCTCCTTTTTCTAGTCTTATTTTATCATATAAGTTAGGAGAGCTCAAATCAATTTAGAAATGAACATCATAAAAAGGAGGAATAGGCATTCCCTCCTTTTGTGTTTTCTATAGAAAGCTTACATCATGCCGCCCATCATGCTTGGATCCATTACTGGAGCTGGGGCTACTGGTTCTGGTTTATTGGCTACGACTGCTTCTGTAGTCAAAATCAAGCTTGCTACAGATGCTGCATTTTGTAGGGCTGAACGACTCACTTTAACTGGGTCGATAATCCCTTGATCAATCATGTTGACCCACTCACCAGTTGCTGCGTTGAAGCCTGTACCAACTTCAGCATTTTTCAAACGATCGATAACGATTGAACCTTCAAATCCTGCATTGTGGGCGATTTGACGAACAGGTTCTTCCAATGCACGAAGAACAATATTGCGACCTGTTGCTTCGTCTCCTGTTAATTCCAAATCAGCCACGGCTGGAATCACATTGACAAGGGCTGTTCCACCACCTGCAACGATTCCTTCTTCAACAGCTGCACGAGTAGCGTTGAGGGCATCTTCAATGCGGAGTTTCATTTCTTTCAACTCAGTTTCAGTTGCGGCTCCGACCTTAATAACCGCCACACCACCTGACAATTTCGCCAAGCGTTCTTGCAATTTTTCACGGTCAAATTCAGAAGTTGTGGTTTCGATTTGAGACTTGATAACCGCAACACGGTGAGAAATGGCTTCAGGATTTCCAGCACCTTCTACGATAACCGTGCTATCTTTGTCCACAGTCACTCTCGCTGCTTGACCAAGCGCTTCAATTGTAGCATCTTTCAACTCAAGACCAAGGTCTTCTGTGATAACTGTTCCGCCTGTTAAGATGGCTATATCTTCAAGCATGGCTTTGCGACGGTCACCAAAACCAGGTGCCTTAACTGCTACTACGTTGAAGGTTCCACGAATCTTGTTCAAAACAAGAGTTGGAAGAGCCTCGCCATCCACATCATCCGCAATAATCAATAGTGGACGATTGCTTTGGAGAATGCTTTCCAAAAGTGGCAAGATTTCTTGGATATTGGAAATTTTCTTGTCTGTAATCAAAATGTACGGATTTTCAAGGTCTGCCACCATTTTTTCGCTATCTGTCACCATGTACTGTGAAAGGTAACCACGGTCGAACTGCATTCCTTCTACAACTTCAAGCTCTGTTTCCATACCACGTGACTCTTCGATAGTGATGACTCCGTCTTTGCCAACTTTTTCCATGGCTTCAGAGATGTATTCGCCGACTTTTTCAGAACGAGAAGACACGGCAGCAACTTGAGCGATGGCTTCTTTGTTGGCAACAGGGATGGCATTATTTTTCAAGGCTTCAACTGCTGCAGCGACTGCTGTTTCAATTCCACGACGGATGCCGATTGGATTTGCTCCAGCAGTGACGTTCTTAATTCCTTCACGGACAATTGCTTGGGTCAAAACAGTTGCAGTTGTAGTCCCGTCACCTGCAATATCATTGGTTTTTGAAGCTACTTCTGATACCAATTTGGCACCCATATTTTCAAAATGGTTTTCCAACTCGATTTCTTTGGCAATGGTCACACCGTCATTGGTAATCAAGGGTGAGCCAAATGATTTTTCAAGAACGACGTTACGACCTTTTGGTCCCAAGGTTACTTTAACAGTGTCTGCAAGGATATCGACACCACGAACCATAGCTGAACGAGCATCAGATGAAAATTTAATTTCTTTTGACATACTTACTTTCTCCTTCTATTCTTCAATGATTGCCAAAATGTTAGCTTCGCCTACGATGATGTACTTTTCATCGCCATCTTTGACATCAAGACCTGCGTGGGCTTCAACTAAGACATGGTCTCCAGCCTTAACGCTTGGAGCCACCAAGTCACCGTTCAAGGTACGAACACCTTGTCCAGTAGCCACAACTTGGGCTGTTTTGGTTTTTTCTTGGGCTGAGCCTGCAAGGACAAAGCCTCCAACAGTTTGTTCTTTTTCTTCGATTTTTAGGACCACACGGTCCCCTAATGGTTTCAACATCTGATTTCCTCCATAATGAGATAGATATTATTAGCACTCTTTATATCTGAGTGCTAATTCATAGTTCTATTGTATCACTTGGTCAGAAATAGTCAAGAAAAAAGTCTGACTTTCTCAATATAAAAAGCCTGAGACAAGCTCAGACTTTTCAATACTTATACTAGTGCAAATTATGAAACTAGCCGCAGGCTGCTAAAAACACAGTTTTGAGGTTGTAGATAAGACTAACGAAGTCAGTTACCTATACCTACGACAAGGTGAATCTGACGTGGTTTGAAGAGATTTTCGAAGAGTATTAAAATGGCAATTCCTCCTCTTCCAAAACCAAATCTGCTAGGTCTTGACCTGCGTTATTTTCACGCATGGCACGTTGAGCACGACTTTCCAAGAGTTGGAATCCTGTCACGAGTACTTCGGTAACATAATTCATTTGACCATTTTTCTCAAAACGACGGGTACGAAGTTCTCCATCGACTGAAATGAGACTCCCCTTAGTTGCGTAGCTTGCCAAGGTTTCTGCTAGTCTGCCCCAAAGGACCATATTAACAAAATCAGCTTCGCGTTCCCCATTTTGGTCTTTGTAACGACGGTTCACAGCGATGGTTGCTCGCGCTACTGACTTGTCATTGTTGGTTTTGTGCAATTCTGGTGCTGCAACGATTCTTCCAATAAGGATAAGTTAGAGTTAGATACATAATTTTTGACAAAACCACTACTCCTCCAAGCAGATGATTTTACGGATTTAAAATGCGTTTATTCGATTTACATTTCTTGGATTTTAAATCCATTTTTAAGCAAACAAAAAAACCGCAAGCCTGAGCCTGCGGTGAAAGAACATTTTAGAAAGTTTCCTTTCTATTTATTTTTTAAAATTATTTAGTCGTAATCAAGCCATCAGGCTCAATTTCAAACTCTGGCTTATCAGCCATTGTTCCGTCTGGTTTGATGTAGTACCATCCTTGACCTGCTCTGACGAATTCATTAGATACCATGTTTCCGCCCTTGCTGTCGAGATAGTACCATGTATCCTTGTACTTGACCCATCCTGTCTTCATGGCACCTTCTACATCGAAATAGTACCATTTGCTATTCACAAACACCCAACCAATGGCCATGGCCCCATTTTCTTTGAGGTAGTACCACTTATCATTTTCTTTGAACCATTGACTGGTTAGACAATATCCTTTAGCATCAAAGTAGTACCACACACCGCCGATCTTTTCCCATTCTTCTTTTGGAAAAGATCCGTCAGGATATTCATACCACCATCCGGTATCATTCTTTTTCCATTTGGGTTTAGCTTCTTCGTCATCTAGTAAAACAATGTTTTTGTCGTACGGATTTGAAGAATATTGCCACCATCGAATCCCATCCATGCTAGGAAAATATTCAAAATCAGCTGTACCATCATTCAAACCATATCCTGCAATCCAAAGGCTATTTGGAAATTTCGCAAGAATCTGCTCATAATAGATATTATTGAGCGTGAATGGCTTGTAGCTGTAATAGATTGGCTCATAGCCATTTTCTTTGAGAATTTCCATGAAGCGAATACAAGCATCTGTATTTGCCTGTTTATCTCCGCTTGCATGATCTTCGTAGTCAAGACACAAGTATTTTACTTTTTGAGGTACATTATCAAGGAAGTAGCGTGCCTCTCGTTCGGCTTCTTCGATGTCACCTCCAAACCATGCGAAATGATAAAATCCAACAGGGGTTGATTGCTCAACTTGAGCAGATAAGCAAGGGTTGATGTAGCTTGTACTTTCAGAAATTTTGATAATGGTATTCTGTGTACCCATATTCTCCAAAATACCTGTAATATCGCATCCATTATGGCTAGATACGTCGATGAATAAGTCGTTTTTCTTCATTGTTTTCTCCTAATCTTCGCTTGGTTCTTGATAGTCAAGAGCGCGTTTGCTATCAGAGATTCCTGATGTTGTTGGGTCTGGAATGATATTTAGAATATTTACAATCGTCAAACCCATAAGATAAGGATTTGCAAAGAATTTGCCAAGCAAGTCTAAAATGACTCCCCAACTAACCAAATCTTCTAGTTTGAGATTAAAATATGCTAGGATTGGCAAAGCTAGCGCAAATGCCACTCGCAATAAGAATGTTTTATTTTTTAAGTTGAATCGTACTTTCCAGTTAATCATGTGCATTTCTCCTTTTATTGTTTGTTTTGAATTAAATTTTTAAGCTCTCTTACGTCTTCACCAAGTGACTTCACTTGCTCAGCTAGTACTAAGATAGCCTTATTCTGTTCA
>JAWETZ010000038.1:0-15147 GCA_032480835.1 Streptococcus mitis | reverse complement strand
AAAAAGATAAGAGTCAATACACGATTATCAACTGTACCATGAAGAATAAATGGAAATATAGTTAATATAAAACTAGAAATCTCTAAATATTTTATCCAAGGAGATTGAGACATCTTACTTTTAAACTGACTGATTTTCCTATACTCGCTAGCTAATCTAGTATCAAAATCTTTACCAATTATATTAAAGATTAAGAACTCCAGGATAAAAATACTGATTAATACGATATAAGTAGAAACCTTTCCTGGGAAATATTTATTGATTAAAATCGGGAAACTCATTAACAGAATCGAGTTTATAGCCAAACAAATGGATACTATTTTATTCTTCACAGAGTATATAGGTAACGATACTATTGAATAGAGAAACGCTAAAAAAATAAGCAAGAGATACTCAGTACTGCTAATTAGCGGCGCCCTTAATGATAAAAATAGATAGGCACCCCACACGATGATATGCGCTTTACGAATTGACTCTAAACTACTCATCTACCTACTCCTAAATCTATTTTAGTTCACATTCTCTTTCCTACAAGTCATAAACGTTTCATGATATTTCTTTCTTCTACATTAGATAAAGTCGAAATACATTGTTAACAAATGAAAATATAATGATAAGGCTTTCTTTTACTTTAGACTACCATAAAACAAGGAATCTTTCAACAAAATTCATTGGTAAACTACTATTCTAGAAGATTGACAGCTCAAATCTTTCAGAATAGAACAATCCTATCTATCGAATACCCTAACTTCATAAATATCTATGTAATTCTATGCCTAGAATTCCTATAAACTAAATGTTTACGCACTATTCTAAGCCATTGATTGCCTTAAATGTTAATTTTTAAAGGATTCTAAAGCTAGAATAATTCCATCACAATCAGTTTTGAATGATTCGCAATTTAGAAACACTATAGCTTTACTCCTGTTAAAATAAAAAGGAACTGCATAAAAGCAATCCTTTTCTGATTTTGAAATTATTTACTTATACTCTTCGAAAATCAAATTCAAACCACGTCAGCTTCGCCTTGCCGTACTCAAGTACAGCCTGCGGCTAGCTTCCTAGTTTGCTCTTTAATTTTCATTGAGTATTAAACTTTGATAGTTGAGATAATCAATAGCCCACCTATAAAAAGAGTTATAGTAAAATTCCTTATTTATTGATTTCAAGCTCTGCCAACTGTGTTTGAATAACGGACAGTTCTGCACCAGCCTGAAGAAGAGCAGCTGCAGTATAGGCACCTTCTACAATTGGAACCCTATTGATCATGATACTTTTATCACTGAAATCAGCCACCATTTCTAAGTTCATTTTAGCAGAACCTAGGTCAAAAAAAGCTAATAAAGTATCTGCTGGATTTTCGGAAACAACCCTATCTACTTGATCAAAACTTGTTCCAATTCCTCCATCTTCGGTTCCTCCTACATAAGTAATCGGAACATCTTTAGCTACTTCACTAATCAGTTCAACGACACCTTGTGCAATATTTTTGGAATGTGAAACGATAACAAGACCAATACTTCCCATTAAACCACCCCGGTTTCTAAAAGAGCAGTCAATAGTAATCCTGATGAAAATGATCCAGGATCAATATGTCCAAGAGAACGTTCTCCTACATAAGATGCCCTTCCTTTAGTTGCAAGTAAATCTTTGGTAGCATTCACTACCTTATCAATAACCTCTTGAGTCAATTGACCAGCAGACAAAGCAGCAATAACTGGAGTCCAAACGTCAACCATTGTCTTTTCTCCAACTTCTGCTTTCCCACGTTTGACAATCATATCCAAACCACTTTGTAAGATTTCCTCTATTTTCGAATTAGAAGCAGCCTTGGCCATGCCCATAAAAGCAGAGCCATACAAGGGACCAGAAGCACCACCTACCTTACTCAGTAGTTGCATTGAGACAAGTTTAAAAACATCACTGCTGGTCTCAAATTGCTTTCCTTCTAAGTTTTCCATAACTGCAGCCATGCCACGCGCCATATTTCCACCGTGGTCTCCATCTCCTATAGGGGTGTCTAGCTCACTAAGGTAATCTTTCTGTTCTTGAATCTTTTCATTAAAAAGCTTCATCCATTCAAGTGCTTGTTCAGCATTCATGCGATATTTCCTCCTTGAGTTTTACCAAGCTGGTGTAGTAACAGGTGCATTTAGAGCATCCAACCATTCATCATCTGCCAATCGAATCAATGTTAATGATAATCCAGCCATATCAATTGATGTCATATAGTTTCCAATTTTCTTAAATGCCAACTCAACACCTTTTTCATGGAGTAATTTAGCTACATCATTTGCAAATACGTATTGCTCCATAAGAGGAGTACTTCCTAAACCATTGATGAGAAGGCCATAGCGTTCACCAGCCTTAAGTTGGAAACCTTCAGATAGTTTTTCAACCAATTCTGAGGCCAATTGTGCTGAGGGTTGCATTTTCTCTTTCTTATATCCCGGTTCACCGTGGATACCAACTCCGTATTCAAATTCATCATCTTCTAGAACAAAACCTGGTTTCCCAACCTCAGGAACGGTTGCTCCAGACAAAGCCAGCCCAATTGTTTTAATTTCTAAGACAAGTTTGTCGGCCAAGTCCTTCATTTCAGCTAATGATTTACCAGAACGAGCTGCATCCCCCAAAATTTTATGGACTAAAATAGTACCTGCAACACCTCGACGGCCTTGGGTATAGAGACTATTTTCAACAGCGATATCATCATCAACCACAACGCTTGCTACATCAATACCTTCCATTTCAGCAAGTTCTTGTGCAATTTCAAAGTTCATAATGTCACCAGAATAGTTCTTGATGACCATGAAAACTCCAGCTCCTTCATCAGCCGCCTTAATGGCTTCTAAAATTTGGTCCGGAGTAGGTGAAGTGAAGACTGCTCCACAAATGGCAGCAGACAACATTCCATCTCCTACAAATCCAGCATGACTTGGTTCATGTCCTGAACCTCCACCTGAAATGAGTCCAACTTTACCTGTCTTTTCTGCCTTTCTAACGATGACATCAAAACCATCTAAGCGTTCTACCAAGTCATCATGCATGAATGACAATCCCTGCAACATTTCATCAACAACTTGTGTCGGTTCATTTATAATTTTTTTCATGAGAAACTCCTTTCGGCATGTACCTTTGTTTTCGTTTTCATTATATATTTTTTATCGCTGGCTGATAAGGGACAGATTCTATTATTTGTCCCCTTTTAAACCCGTTTAAAACATTTTTTTGGTAAAATGAAGTAAGTAAAAGAAAGGTTTCCTATGGCATCATCACTCATTACAAAAAAACGAATTGCCAAGGCATTTAGAGACCTATTAGCTACTAGAGAATTTGATAAAATCTCTATTGTAGATATCATGGAATCAGCTGGCATTCGTAGACAGACCTTTTATAATCACTTTCTTGACAAATATGAACTGCTAGACTGGATATTTGAAACTGACTTAACCGAGTATATCACCAATAACTTGGACTTCATTTCAGGCCAAAAACTATTACAAGAATTATTTCTTTATTTCGAACAAGAGCGTGACTTTTATATTCAACTTTTTGATATTCAAGGGCAAAATAACTTCTATGATCACTTTATCAGCTACTGTCGCTTGCTTATATCAAAAATTTTAAGAGAATACGGTCAGATTGATATCGATTCATCTGCTTATACTTGTTTTTTGTTAGACTACCATTCACACGCTCTAGCAGAAATCGTGAAGGCTTACGTTAATAAAAAAAGTCCAGTTCCACAACCAGACTTTCTAATCATGACAATTATTGGAAAGAGACCACAATGACATTTATTTCAAATCATAAACAGAAAATTATTTCAAGTTACATTTCGGCAACTGTCAGCAGTCATCTCAAATTAGAAAAACACCCTACCTTACCATTAGTCTATCAAAAAAATCGTAATCCCCATCAGGTTCCAATATTGTCGGGTGGAGGTTCCGGCCACGAACCTGCGCATATTGGATATGTGGGAGAAGGAATGCTTACTGCTGCTATCTATGGCCAATTATTTACTCCTCCTACAAGAACTGAAATCTTAGAGTCCATTCGTTTTTTAAACAATGGTCACGGTGTCTTCATCATTGTAAAAAATTTCGAAGCAGACATCAAAGAATTTAGCTGGGCCATTAATACTGCTAGAAAAGAAGGAATTAAGGTCGGCTATAGTCTAGCACACGACGATATTTCTATTGAGCCTCACAATAGATTTCAAATTAGAGGAAGAGGGCTTGCAGGTACAATTTTGCTTCATAAAATCCTAGGATATGCAGCTCAAAATGGAGCCGACATAGAACACCTAACTGATTTAGGTCATGAGCTTGCTCCCGAAATCGCAACAATTGGCTTTGCAACCAAATCCGCTAGTCTACCTCAAACCACCCTTCCACTATTTAGCTTGGAAGAAGGAAATATTTCCTATGGTATTGGGATACATGGCGAAGAAGGCTATCGTATCGTCCCATTCCAATCTTCAGAAATCCTTGCAAATGAAATTATAAGTAAATTAAGATTGCACTATCATTGGAAAAAGGGTGATCAATTTATATTGCTTGTAAATAATCTAGGTACTACTACCAACCTAGAAATGGGCGTATTTATCAATGATCTCCTTCAACTCTTAGAAATTGAAGGAGTCACTATTACTTTTATAAAATCAGGAACATTTATGACCAGTCTAGATATGGCAGGTATATCCGTAACTCTTTGCCCTGCGAAAAATAAACAATGGTTAGAAGCGCTCAATGCTCCAACGACAGCTTTTGCATGGTAATTTGCTTGTATAACTCAAAAGGGCTACATCACTTGATAGCCCTTTGCTTTTATCTTATACTCAATGAAAATCAAAAAGCAAACTAGGAAACTAGCCGCAGGCTGTACTTGAGTACGGCAAGGCGACGTTGACGCAGTTTGAATTTGATTTTCGAAGAGTATTACGTTTAAAAGAACTCATTCTTGCAATTTCAAACAGTCCATCTATACCTTACAATTCTTCCGATGAACCTTGAGCTTTTTCGTAGCCCAATCATAGTGACTTGACGTGCTACTAACAAAGTAGGAACCTAGACTTGTTCCTCCCGTCCACTTATAGACACCTTTGGTAAAGAGTTCGTCATTGCTAAAAACTTCTATCAACTCTAAAACCTCTCTATGTGATTGTTCTAGGAGTCTAATCGCTTCTTCTAAGGAGGTTTTCTGATGCTTCTTCCAAAAAGCGACATTCATTTGTCCATAAGTTTTCCAATTATAAGGTTCAGGGAGAAAAGGTTTTTCGTGACCTTCTTGATTAGAATGTACCCAAGTCAAAAGTAACTGCTGCCATTCATAAAGATGGATCAAGACATCCCGTAGATTTTTATCCCTTTTCCAGTGCGCTTCCTTTTTCTTTGGGTCTCTTGAAAAATCAAATGGAGTCTGTAGCTCATCTTCACTTAGTTGGGAGATGAAACAATTGAGCTTTTCATAGTTTTCCTTAGAGGCCAGCATTAGCTCCTCTTTTGTTTTCGGTCTAGGCACAGAGTTCTCCCTTCATATTGTTAGTTATTATTAGAAATTTTTTATTCTTAAAATCTCTATAACTTATCCTTTAATTTCTCCACAAAGAGATAGGCTGCTGGACAGGTCAAGGTATTCTTAATCGTCAAATGGTTGATTTGATGGATCTTTTTACGGTCCGTATGGGGAAATTCACGACAGGCCTTTGGACGAACATCATAGATGGAACAAAGATTATCTCCTCCTAAAAAGGGACAGGGCATGGATTTGAAAACCTTATCCCCATCTTCATCTACCTGAAGGAATTCAGCTTCAAAAGCTGGTAATTTCATCTTAAAATACTTGGCGATACGAGTGATGTCTGCTTCTTTAAAGTCAGGTCCCAATGTCTTACAACAGTTAGCACAGGCTGTACAATCAATTTCAGCAAAGACTTCTTCATGAATTTGCTGGGCTATTTTATCCAGATTTTTAGGTGGCTTTTTCTTTAAATTGGCTAAAACTTTACGGTGTTCCTTCTGCTTTTGCAAGGCTAGCTGGTGGTAATACTCAATATCAATTTCTTTAGACATAATTTCTCTCTTATTCTATTTGTTTCCCCTTATTATATCATGCCTCTGACTCCTTGAAAAGTGAACTTCATAAGAGCATTACTTTTCCAAAATACGTCAAAAAAACCTTGCAACTAGGTTACAAGGTTAATGACATTAATCGAAGTTAACGTATTCTTTTTGAAGTTCAAGAACTTCTTCCATTGTTGAACACTCTGTAAGGGCACGGTTAGCGTACTCTTCCATCTTAGTAGTGTCCAATTTCTTCATCAAGCTACGTGTACGGAGTACAGATGTTGCTGACATAGAGAATTCATCCAAGCCCATTCCGACAAGAAGCGGAACAGCTTTTTGGTCACCAGCCATTTCACCACACATACCAGCCCATTTACCTTCAGCGTGAGCTGCCTTGATAACGTTGTTAATCAAGCGAAGGATTGATGGGTTATATGGTTGGTAAAGGTATGAAACTTGTTCGTTCATACGGTCTGCTGCCATTGTATATTGGATCAAGTCGTTTGTACCAATTGAGAAGAAGTCAACTTCTTTAGCAAATTGGTCTGCAAGCATCGCTGCTGCAGGGATTTCAATCATGATACCAACTTGGATATCATCCGCAACTGCAACTCCTTCCGCAAGAAGGTTTGCTTTTTCTTCATCAAAGACTGCTTTGGCTGCACGGAATTCTTTCAATAGCGCAACCATTGGGAACATGATACGCAATTGACCATGAACAGAAGCACGAAGAAGAGCGCGAATCTGTGTGCGGAACATTGCATCTCCAGTTTCGGCAATAGAGATACGAAGGGCACGGAATCCAAGGAATGGGTTCATTTCATGTGGCATATCGAAGTAAGGAAGTTCCTTATCTCCACCGATATCCATCGTACGAACAACTACTGGTTTACCATTCATTCCCTCAAGAACTGCCTTGTATGCTTCATACTGCTCATCTTCAGTTGGGAAGTCTTGAGAATCCATGTACAAGAACTCTGTACGGTAAAGTCCAACAGCTTCTGCACCGTTGTTGTTAACACCTTCAACGTCTTTTGGAGTACCGATGTTAGCTGCCAACTCAAAGTGTTTACCGTCAGCAGTCACTGTTTGAGCATCTTTCAAAAGTGCCCATTCAGCTTTTTGTTTAGCATAAGCTTCACCAGCTGCTTTAAATTCTGCCGCTTGTTCATCTGTTGGGTTGATAATCACTTCACCAGTAATTCCGTTAACGGCAAGGATATCGCCGTCTTTCACTACTTCAGTGATGTTATTTGTTCCCAATACAGCTGCAATTTCAAGTGTACGCGCCATGATAGCTGAGTGGCTTGTACGTCCACCGATGTTAGTTACAAAAGCTTTTACAAAGTTTTTGTCCAATTGAGCTGTATCAGATGGTGTCAAGTCATGTGCAATCACGATTACTTCTTCGTTAATAGAAGCTGGGTTTGGCAATTTCTTACCAAGAAGGTTTGCTAATACACGTTTTGTCACGTCGCGGATATCCGCTGCACGTTCTTGCATGTATGGGTTATCTTCCATACCTTCAAAGATAGTGATGAACATGTCAGTCACTTCTTTAAGACCTGCTTCTGCGTTGACTTTCTTAGCACGGATTGTTTCTTTAATCTGACCGATCAATTCTGGGTCAGAAAGAACCATCAAATGAGCGTCAAAAACTTGAGCCGCTTCCTCACCTAGCGTACCTACAGCTTTCTCGCGGATAAGAGAAAGCTCGTTTTGAGAAGCTTCAAGAGCAACATCCAAACGAGCCTCTTCTGCGTTTGTATCTTCGACTGAAACAGTCTCGAATGACAAATCCGGTTGAACGAGTAGATATGCTTTTGCAACTGCAACACCGTCAGATGCTGCGATTCCTTTAAGCATTTCTGTCATTTTCCTTATGCCAATCCTTCTTTTTCCATTGTTTCTGAGATTGCAGCGATTGCGTCATCTGCATCTGCACCTTCAGCTGAGATCGTTACGTCAGCACCTTGGCCAACACCAAGACTCATAACACCCATGATTGATTTAAGGTTAACTGATTTACCTTTGTACTCAAGAGTGATATCTGAAGCAAATTTGCTAGCAGTTTGTACCAACAATGTTGCTGGACGTGCGTGAATACCTGTTTCTGCCACTACGTGGAAATCTTTAGAAGCCATAGTTTGACTCTCCTTTTGTTCTTTCTTTTTTGAGTTATATGTGATAACCCTTACAATTTGGTATTATATCATCTTCTAGGATTTTTTTCAAGCATTTTATGGGATTTATTCGATTTCCTTTCAGATAACTTCCTGAAAATCTTCTATTTTAGATAACAAAACACAGGATATAGTTTTCCAAAAAACTACTTGTAGGATAATCATCACTATTTCACAAAACAAACACTACATATTGTGTTTTGTTGCCTTGAGTAGAAAAATTGACCACTATATTTAGTTTCAAATCATTGACAAAAATTTATTTTCTGATATACTAAGAAAGTAATCTATTTTGAAAGAGGAGTTACACAATGGTAACCGTTTATTCTAAAAATAACTGTGTCCAATGTAAAATGACCAAACGTTTCTTGGACAGTAATAATGTCGCTTATCGCGAAATCAATCTTGATGAGCAACCTGAGTACATCGATCAAGTTAAAGAGCTCGGTTTCAGCGCGGCTCCTGTTATCCAAACACCAACTGAAGTCTTTTCAGGTTTCCAACCAGGAAAACTGAAACAATTAGCATAATCTTAGTACATCATCCAGAAGAAACTGCTTCTAGGGCTAACTTAGAAGCCTTTCTTTTGTAATTAGATAAGGGAAATTTTATGGGATTAAAACATCTTGAGGACGTGACTTACTTCCGTCTCAATAACGAAATCAACCGTCCTGTCAATGGACAAATCATGCTTCATAAAGATAAGGAAGCCTTGGATGCTTTCTTTAAAGAAAATGTCGTTCCAAACACTATGGTTTTTGATTCAATTAAAGATAAAATCAACTACCTCATTGAACACAACTACATCGAAACAGCCTTTATCAAGAAATACCGTCCAGAATTTTTGGAAGAATTGCATCAATTTATCAAAGAACAAAACTTCCAATTCAAGTCTTTTATGGCAGCTTATAAATTTTACAATCAATATGCCTTGAAGACAAACGACGGTGAATATTATCTTGAAAGTATGGAAGACCGTGTCTTCTTTAACGCCCTTTATTTCGCTGATGGGAATGAAGCTGTTGCAATCGATATTGCCAATGAAATCATCCACCAACGCTACCAACCTGCTACTCCTTCCTTCTTGAATGCTGGACGTGCTCGTCGTGGTGAATTGGTATCTTGTTTCTTGATTCAAGTAACTGATGACATGAACTCTATTGGACGTTCTATCAACTCTGCCCTTCAACTTTCACGTATCGGTGGTGGTGTGGGAATTTCCCTCAGCAACCTTCGTGAAGCTGGTGCTCCTATCAAGGGCTATGAAGGAGCAGCTTCTGGTGTCGTACCAGTTATGAAGCTTTTTGAAGATAGCTTCTCTTACTCAAACCAATTAGGTCAACGTCAAGGTGCCGGTGTTGTCTACCTCAACGTCTTTCACCCAGATATCATCGCCTTCCTTTCCACTAAGAAAGAAAACGCCGATGAAAAAGTTCGTGTCAAGACCCTTTCACTTGGTGTCGTGGTACCCGATAAATTCTACGAATTGGCTCGTAAAAATGAAGAAATGTACCTCTTCAGCCCATATTCTGTAGAACTTGAATATGGTGTGCCATTCAACTATATCGACATCACTGAAAAATACGATGAATTGGTCGCAAATCCAAATATCCGCAAGACAAAAATCAAGGCGCGTGATTTGGAAACTGAAATCTCTAAATTGCAACAAGAGTCTGGTTACCCTTATGTCGTCAACATTGATACGGCTAACCGTGCAAATCCTGTTGATGGTAAGATTATCATGAGTAACTTGTGTTCTGAGATTCTTCAAGTCCAAGAACCAAGCTTGATCAACGATGCTCAAGAATTCCTTCAAATGGGAACGGACGTTTCATGTAACCTTGGTTCAACCAACGTAGTCAACATGATGACTTCACCTGACTTTGGTCGTTCTATCCGTGCTATGGTTCGTGCCCTTACTTTCGTTACAGATAGTTCACACATCGTAGCTGTTCCTACCATCGACCACGGAAATAGCCAAGCTCATACCTTTGGTCTTGGTGCCATGGGACTTCACAGCTACCTTGCCCAACAATTGATTGAATATGGATCGCCTGAGTCTGTTGAATTTACAAGCATCTACTTTATGCTTATGAACTACTGGACCTTGGTAGAATCAAACAATATCGCGCGTGAACGTGGTATTACCTTCCATAACTTTGAAAAATCAGACTATGCTAACGGAAGCTACTTCGACAAGTATGTGACAGGCGAATTTGTTCCAAAATCAGACCGTGTTAAAGAACTCTTTAAAGATGTCTTTATCCCAAGTGCTGCTGACTGGGCTGAACTTCGCGACAAGATTCAAGCAGATGGACTTTACCACCAAAACCGTCTAGCTGTTGCTCCAAATGGTTCGATCAGTTACATCAATGACGTTTCTGCTTCTATCCACCCGATTACGCAACGTATCGAAGAACGTCAAGAAAAGAAAATCGGTAAAATCTACTATCCTGCTGCTGGCTTGTCAACAGAAACCATTCCTTACTACACTTCTGCTTACGACATGGATATGCGTAAGGTGATTGATGTCTATGCTGCTGCAACTGAGCATGTGGACCAAGGACTTTCACTCACCCTCTTCATGCGTAGTGACATTCCAAAAGGTCTTTACGAATGGAAGAAAGAAAACAAACAAACGACACGTGACTTGTCTATCCTACGTAACTATGCCTTTAACAAGGGAATCAAGTCTATCTACTACGTCCGTACCTTTACAGATGATGGTGGAGAAGTCGGTGCTAACCAATGTGAAAGCTGTGTGATTTAATCTTTGCTTGAGGAAACTACATTTTCTCAGATAAGTATTCATTCACCCTGCTAAACTAAACTGGAATAAGCATCTATACTATGGAAAAACAAAAAAGTCGGGCTTCCGACTTTTTGTGCGAAACTACTCTAGGATTATGATAAAATAGAGATATTGTGAGTTCGCAATACTAAACACAGAAAGAGATTTCAAATGGAAACTTACTACAAAGCCATTAACTGGAATGCCATCGAAGATGTCATCGACAAATCAACTTGGGAAAAACTGACAGAGCAATTCTGGCTCGATACACGTATTCCTTTGTCTAATGACTTGGATGACTGGAGAAAGCTATCAAATGTAGAAAAAGACTTGGTTGGAAAAGTCTTTGGTGGTTTAACACTTCTCGATACTATGCAATCTGAAACTGGGGTTCAAGCCCTTCGCGCGGACATCCGTACACCACATGAGGAAGCTGTTTTCAATAACATCCAATTTATGGAATCTGTCCACGCTAAATCTTACTCATCAATCTTTTCTACCTTGAATACTAAGGCTGAGATTGAAGAAATTTTCGAATGGACCAATACCAATCCTTACCTACAAAAAAAGGCTGAGATTGTCAACGAAATCTACCTAAACGGTAGCCCACTTGAAAAGAAAGTTGCCAGCGTCTTCCTTGAAACTTTCCTCTTCTACTCTGGTTTCTTCACTCCCCTCTACTATCTTGGTAACAACAAACTAGCCAACGTTGCGGAAATCATTAAATTGATTATTCGTGATGAATCTGTTCACGGAACCTACATTGGTTACAAATTCCAACTTGGTTTCAATGAATTACCTGAAGAAGAGCAAGAAAAACTCAAAGAATGGATGTACGACCTGCTCTACACTCTCTACGAGAACGAAGAAGGTTATACAGAAAGCCTTTATGACGGTGTTGGCTGGACTGAAGAAGTCAAGACCTTCCTTCGCTACAATGCCAACAAGGCACTCATGAACCTGGGACAAGACCCACTCTTCCCAGACTCAGCAGATGATGTCAACCCAATCGTTATGAACGGTATCTCAACAGGAACATCTAACCACGACTTCTTCTCTCAAGTCGGAAATGGTTACCTCCTTGGTGAAGTTGAAGCCATGCAAGATGATGACTACAACTACGGTTTGGACTAATTCAATTATCCCAGAACTGATAACAAATATCATGGTTTGTTTAAAACAACCATGATATTTTTGTTTTTTGTTTTCTTTTGTTTTTTAAATTGATTGATTGAATACTTTATGATAAAATAGTAATAGAAATAGAGGTGATAACGATGTTAAAGCAGGAAAAACTAGATAATATTCTAGAAACGGTAAATACAAAGGGAACTATTACTGTAAAAGAAATCATGACTCGCTTGGATGTATCAGATATGACTGCTAGACGCTACTTGCAAGAGTTAGCAGACAAGGATTTACTTGTTCGAGTGCACGGGGGAGCTGAAAAAATTCGTACAGGTTCCATTTTAAACAATGAACGTTCAAATATCGAAAAACAAAGCTTACAGATTGCAGAAAAACAAGAAATCAGCCGTTTTGCAGGCCATTTGATTGATGAGGGTGAAACCATTTTTATTGGTCCAGGTACAACCTTGGAATCTTTTGCCCGTGAACTTCCAATTGATAATATTCGTGTTGTAACAAACAGTTTACCAGTCTTTCTCATCTTAAACGAACGAAAACTAACAGATTTGATTTTAATCGGTGGAAACTACCGCTCTATCACTGGAGCCTTTGTGGGAACACTAACCTTACAAAACTTAGCCAATCTCCAATTCTCTAAAGCTTTCGTTAGCTGTAATGGTATTAAGGACAATGCGATTGCGACCTTTAGTGAAGAGGAAGGTGAATCTCAACGCATCGCCCTCAATAATTCCAATAAAAAATACTTACTAGCTGACAATAGTAAGTTCAATAAATTTGATTTTTATACCTTCTACAATATCTCTGATATTGACACCATCGTTTCAGACTCTAAACTGAGCAAAGAAACCTTTGAACAACTTTCAAAACAAACAAAAATTATTCTTTCTAAACCATAAAACTGAGGATTGATAAAATATAAAATGCGTCATATCAAGAAAATAAGAATCTTGATATGACGCATTTTTGGATGAAGATTTTTACAAAGAGTTTCCTAGATTCTTTATGATTGTTGAAACGGCATAAAATCTGAATCAAAGGAGATATTATCCCGTTCTTCAGGATTGATAAAATTTAAAAAGATATTTTTAAATTCTTCTAGCTCATAGTCTGAATGGCAAATCCATTCTTTACCGGTAGAGACATACCATTTCCCAAGTTTTTTCAGCTCCTCATTAGTCAAACAAGGTATTTGAGAACATTTATCAAAATTGATAATATAAACTTTTTCATAAATAGATTGGATAAAATCTTTGAACATCTTTTTGCCTCACTAGAATTCTATATCTAATTACTCATTCTACTAGTCTATAATCTGACTTTCTGCTACTTTCTTGTACCAATGAGCTGATTTCTTCGGATAACGTTCTTGAGTTTCAAAGTCTACATAGAAGAGACCGTAACGTTTCTCATATCCATTTGACCATGAGAAGACATCCATTAATGACCAAATGAAGTAACCTTTTACATTAGCACCATCTGCAATCGCATCAGACAAGACCTCTAAGTGTTGCTTCACGTAATCAATACGACCATCATCGTAAACAGTGTTATCAACGAACTCATCTTTATAACCAAGTCCATTTTCGGTGATGTAGATTTTCTTATAGTTCGGATAATCTTTCTTCACGCGCATGATTTGGTCATACAAACCTTGAGGGTAGATAATCCAATCCCAATCCGTACGTGGTACATAGTCAGGAGCTACACGACGACCAACACCTTTAATTTGGTATTTAGAGCTTCCTTTTTCACCTTTACCATTATGGATAATTTCTGTTTCGCCATCAAAGGCTTCCATCCAGTCACTCATATAGTAATTGATTCCAAGGAAGTCGTTCAAGTCTTTTGCAGCTTCTAATGCTGTGAAATCTTCTTCACGAAGATCTAAGCTACCACCATTGACGGATAAGATATGGTTGACACCTTCCATGGTTTCATCGGAATAGCAACCTAGATAAGTTGCATCCAAGATAAATTTATTGTGAATAATATCTTCCAACTCTGCTGCACGAACATCTGCTGGATTTTTAGGATCCAAAGGATACTTGGTCGGCAGAGCGTGAACAACACCAATTTCACCTTTATAGCCTTTATCTTTATATAGCTTTACAGCGCGTGCATGAGACACCATCATATTATGGTGCGATTGGAAAACTTTTGCAAGATCGTACTGAATACCTGGAGGGAATTTACCAACTAAATATTGACCATCACCGATTGGTCCAATTTCATTAAAGGTTGTCCAATAATTTACTTCTGGAAATTCTTCAAAACAGAAGGCAGCGTAATCTATAAAGTGTTCGATATTTTCACGGTTTAAGAAGTCGCCATTTGAGTGGAGAGCTTCTGGCGTGTCAAAATGATGAAGAGTTACAAAAGGCTCAACATGACGTTTGTGACATTCTGCAAATAAATTATGATAAAACTCAACACCTTTCTGATTTAGTTGACCGTAACCAGTTGGGAAAATACGTGACCAGGCAATAGAAATTCGAATGCCATTGACACCATACTCTTCTGCTAGCTTGAGGTCAACTGGATATCGATTGTAAAAATCACTGGCTGGTTCTGCAGTGTACCAGTAGTTATCTTCAAGATATTTATCCCACGCAACTGGTCCTTTTCCATCAGTATGTGTAGCACCTTCTGCTTGATAGGCAGCTGTTGCGCCACCGAAAATAAAGTCTTTTGGAAGTGTTTTTGTCATTTTTTTCACCTATTTCTTGATTTAAATAAAGTAAAAGTGAGAGGAGAGGAGTCAGTGAGCCATCCTTCTCCATCTCACTTCTTGTACTAAGTCACCGAATTGTGACATGAGGAGGTAAAAACGATATCTTTTTACCGACGAATTAATAAGGCGATTAGGAAATTCGCCATAGCGATTTCCCTAACGAGAGGAAACTATTTCACAGTCCCTATCGTTAATCGAATTGTGACATGAGAAGGTAAAAAC
>JAWETZ010000037.1:0-15157 GCA_032480835.1 Streptococcus mitis | reverse complement strand
TAACATTAAATATAAAAAGCGAACAAAACGAGTTATCTGACACTCAGAATTCTGTCTTGTTCGCTTTTTTGTCTAATCTATCGATTTTAAAAATTTATAGTCAATTGAAACAAGAATAAGACAAAAGAGCCTCGAAAAAAGTATTACAACTTGGTAATACCTTTTTGAGGTGCTTTTTGATATGGGCCCATGTTTTCTCAATAGGATTGTACTAAGGTGAGTAGGGAGGAAGAGGTAAAAGTTTATGCCCAAATTCTTCACATAAGAGCTTTAGCTTACCCATTCTATGTTATCCATAATAATAACTGATGGTTTGTTTAATGTTGGTAAGAGAAACTTCTGAAACCAAGCTTCAAAAAAGTCGCTCGTCATCGTCTCTTCGTAAGTCATTGGAGCGATTAACTCACCATTTGTTAGCCCTGCAACCAAAGAAATCCTCTGATATCTTATTCCAGATACTTTACCTCTTATTAGCTGACCTTTTAAAGAGCGACCATATTCTCGATAAAAATAAGTATCGAATCCTGTTTCATCAATATAAACAGGTGCTAAGTGCTTTAAACTATTAAAATTTTTGAGAAATAAGGCTACTTTTTCTGGGTCTTGTTCATAGTAGGTGTGGTTCTTTTTTTTCGAGTGTACCCCATAGCTTTGAGAGCATAGTGAATGGTAGTTGGGTGACATCCGAATTCAGCAGCTATCTCAGTCAAATAAGAGTCTGTATTGTCAGTAAGATAGTTTTTGAGTCTATCTCTATCAACTTTTCTTGGTTTTGTCCCTTTTACTTGATGGTTTAGCTCTCCTGTTTTCTCTTTTAGCTTTAACCAGCCATAAATGGTATTACGTGAGATTTGGAAAACGTGTGATGCTTCTGTTATACTACCTGTTCGCTCACAATAGGAGAGAACTTTTTTACGAAAATCTATTGAATATGCCATAAAAAGCTTATACCACATTATGTATTATTTTTGGTTCAATTTACTATAAATTGATACTCAATGAAAATCAAAGAGCAAACTAGGAAGCTAGTCGCAGGCTGTACTCGAGTACAGCAAGGTGAAACCAACGTGGTTTAAAGAGATTTTCGAAGAGTATCACCTATATCTCTCTTATGAATATGATATTAGAAAACGAGCATCTCCAATCGTGGAGATGCTCGCTTGTTTTATGTCTGGAGGCCAGTTTTTCCCAGCTTCCAATACTTTTACAGTTGACAAAGATCTCTATATCGAAATCTCCATCATAAAAAATTGTATCAATAGGTAGCATAAAAATATTTAGACTACAAATCGGTGGTAGAATTTCTTTTAGCTAGATTTCTTAAACCTACATCTTAATACCAAACGCTGACGTCAACATGACCACGAATTCCTTTTAAATATTCAGATGAAGTATATTGCCATCCTTTTTCACCTGAATAGTGAGGATTATTCCAATCAAGCGCGTCCGTATAGGCTGCTACCCAGTTAACGTGTTGCAAAATATCGGGATGATTCAAACGAGTTTGCAAAAGTTGACGATAGCTATAAACTTTCACATTTTGATAACCAGCCTTCTTCATTGTTGCCATATACTTATTGATGATTTTGACCCAGATTCCAGTATCACTTGGAGCTCTCTTGGTCTTATTGACATATTCCCAGTTCTCAACATCATAATAGATAGGGTAAGACAAGTTCATCTTGTATTTTTTCAAGAGTTCAATGGTCTGATTGGCATCATTCTCAGCATCTGTTTCATTTTCTGCATAGGTGTAAAGATAGACACCATAAGGAATACCCAAACGATTAAGTTCTTGAATATTATAAGCCAGTTCCTTATCTTCTACACCGCTATAACCTAAACGAACAATAACACCATCAACCCCGTTTTCCTGGATAACCTTTTGCCAGTCAGTAATACGGCCATTGTGCTCACTGACATCGATGACCTTTTTAACTTGATCAGTCCCAACTTGTTCTTCACGATGGTTAAAGAAATAACGTCTGCCATCTCGGTGAATCCAGCCAACATTCAAGCCTTTCTTTTCTTTTAACTCACCTGAGTCAGAAAAAATATAGCGAGCATCATTCATGACTAATTCACCAGTCGCCATAGCACCACTTCCTGTCAAATAGTAGTTACCCTGCCACTCATCTTTAGCCATATAACCCCACTTCTTGAAATAATACCACTTGCCGTCTACCTTTTGCCACTCTTGATTTGCATAAGAACCATCAGATTTCAGGTAAAACCAACTCTTATAATTGTTATCGTAAACCCATTCACTCTTGGCCATGTAGCCACCCGCTTTGAGGTAATATTTACCATACCACTCTTGATTCGCATAAGAACCATCAGATTTCAGGTAAAACCAACTCTTATAATTGCTATCATAAACCCATTCACTCTTGGCCATGTAGCCACCCGTTTTGAGGTAGTATTTGCCATACCATTCTTGATTTGTATAAGAACCATCAGATTTCAGGTAAAACCAACTCTTATAATTGTTATCGTAAACCCATTCACTCTTGGCCATGTAGCCACCCACTTTGAGATAGTAGTTTCCATGCCATTCTTGATTTGCATAAGAACCATCAGCCTTGAGGTAGAACCAGCTCTTATAATGATTATCGTAAACCCATTCATTTGTAGCCATGTAACCACCCGCTTTGAGGTAGTAGTTTCCATGCCATTCTTTTTGGGCATAACGACCATCTGCTTTTATATAGAACCAGCTATTGTAGCTAGTATCGAAGATCCACTCACTCTTAGCTTTTGACCCATCTGCCTTCACATAGAAGTCGCCTTCCCAGTGTGCCGATGTGGAAGTTGGTTTACTTTCCGATTTTTGACTACTAGCGCGCGTCTCTTTTACTTCTTCCTTTTTCTCAGCCTGTTGACTAGAAGAAACCTCAACCTTTTTCTCTTCCTCTTTTTGACTTGCCGTCGTTTCTGATTTCTTTCCCTCTGCCTTACTAGAAGAAGTCTGGATGCCACTTCCTTCCGAAGATGCTTTCACTTCAGTTTCATTTGCAGCAACATGACTAACTGACAATCCTAGTAAAAAGATACTTGCTAATCCGATTTTCCCAATCTTTGTTTTCAATCTTTCCTCTCCTATAAAAAATGGAACAGACATCTCAATGCTGTTCCACCTAGCTTTTGCTACTTACTAATTATTTTACAAAGTCAAGCAAAGCCAAGAAGCTTTCTGCTTCAAGTGACGCACCACCTACAAGGGCACCGTCCACGTCTGGGCAAGCCATGTATGAAGCAACGTTTTCAGGTTTAACAGAACCACCGTATTGAACACGAACTTTATCTGCAACTTCTTGACCGAAGTCAGCAGCTACAACGTCACGAACAACTTTACACATTTTTTGTGCGTCGTCTTGTGAAGCTGATTTACCAGTACCGATAGCCCAGATTGGCTCATAAGCGATAACTGATGCAGCAACTTGTTCAGCTGTCAATCCAGCCAATGCAGCAGATACTTGAGCACCTACAAATTCAGCAGCTTTACCAGCTTCATAAGTTTCAAGTGATTCACCACAACAGATGATTGGAAGCATACCGTTTGCAAAGATAGCTTTTGCTTTTTTGTTGATATCTTCGTCAGTTTCATGGAAGTAGTCACGGCGTTCTGAGTGACCGATAACAACGTAGTCAGTACCGATTTCTTTCAAAACTTGTGGGCTAGTTTCACCAGTGAAAGCACCTGCATTTTCAAAGTAGCAGTTTTGAGCAGCAACTTTAAGGTTTGAACCTTTAGCAGCAGCAAGAACAGCTGTCAAATCAAGAGCTGGAGCAGCGATACCTGCTTCAACAAGATCTGATGAAGGAAGTTTTGATGCAACTGCTTCAACAAATGCTTTAGCTTCTTCTGGATTTTTGTTCATTTTCCAGTTACCCGCGATAAATGGTTTACGTGACATTTCACATACCTCTTTTTTCAATTTATTTTCTATTTATTTTATCACAATTAAACACAGCTTGCAAATCTTACTCGGATTTCAAGCCTGCTTGCATGGATTAATCCTTCCAGAGATCCATGGCATTTCTGAAATCTGCAGATACATGTGTCAACTGAGGATTGCTTGCTTCTCTTTCTGCCCGCTTAGCCTCAATTTGAGCCACACTTTTGATACCTTCATGGCGCCAATTTCTCAAAATCGCCTGAATGTACTTCCAGTTTGCTTTTCCATTCAAAACAGCTTCACGAAGAGCTTCCTTAATCAAGTCAACACTGGTTCCATCTTCCTTAAGGGTCTTGGTCAAATCCTCAATCTCAAAAGGCGTCAACAAGCGTCCCAACTCCTGCTGGAAGGTTTCCACCAAATCCTTGAGTTGATTTTGAGGTGTCAACTGGTCTGAACTCGAAGCACTAGCTCCAAACAAGTCATCCAAACGTTCCAAGGCTAGACTAGCATCAAAAAGCAATTCAATTTCGCCATTTAATTCGATAGTACGATACTGGAGCAGTCCCCTCTCCGTCAGATTGGAAATGGACTGGTTGACATCCGAAATTTCCTTTCCAATCCTTTCAGCAATCTGACTTGGCGACATTTCTTCCAAACCTGTCGTATTTTGCAAATAGAAAAATTGCCAGACCAGAAAATCATCGCTTGAAGGAAATAGTTCCTTAAAATGCAAGAGCAGGGCACTTGGTAAAACCAAGTTCCCTGATTTAAAAGCGTCTAAATATGTCATAATTCCTCTTATAAATACCCATATGCAGATGCATCATCTTCTATCTTTCTCCAGTCAAAAGGTGTTTCCTGATAGACAGCATAGTTTACCCAATTACTGAAAAAGAGGGCTGCTGATGAAGACCAACAAAGACAAGGTGTCTGGTTAACATCATCATCCTTAAAGTAATTTTCTGGAATATGTGGGTCTAAACCTGCGTCACGATCTCGGAAATACTCTTTTGCCAAGGTATCACGGTCATACTCCAAATGCCCAAAACTATAAATTTCTCGTAAATCACGACTGGCCAAAATCGAAACCCCAACCTGAGGACCTTCTGATAAAATCTCGAGATTTGTCTTGTTTAAGACCTCTTCCTTAGAAATCTCCGTATGCCGTGAATGAGGAGATACATAGCTATCGTCAAAACCTCTAAATAGAAGATGACCTTCCTTTAAGGTGTCCTGAGGATAGATACCCGATAACTTACTGTCCATCTGGTATTTTTCAACCCCATAACGCAGATAAAGCCCCGCCTGAGCTCCCCAACAGATATGAAGAGTCGAATAAACATGAGTCTTGGACCACTCAAGCACCTGACTGAATTCCTCCCAATAGTCCACTTCCTCAAATGGTAAATGCTCAACCGGAGCCCCTGTGATAATCATCCCGTCAAAATACTCATCCTTAACTTCTGGGAAGGTTTTATAAAATGTCTCCATGTGTTCTGAACGAGTTGTCTTAGAACGATGGCTCTCCATATAGAGAAAATCAATATCCAGTTGCAGGGGTGTATTGGCCAAATGGCGCAACAATTGAGTCTCTGTGACCATTTTTTGTGGCATGAGATTTAAGATTAAAATCTTCAAGGGACGGATATCTTGGTGGGCCGCACGTTGATCATCCATGACAAAGATATTCTCTGTCCGTAAAATCTCAACAGCTGGTAATTTTTTATCAATTCGAATCGGCATAACCCTCTCCTAACTGTACTCTTTCAGGAATAATTGCATGTATTTGAAGCCAAATCTCAAACACTTAGTCCCTTTATTATACTGCAAGAAGATATAGTTTTCAATTATAGTTTTTCTCTAACTAGCTATAGTCTATTTTTATATCCTAATGTAGAGAAAACAGCCCTAGGGACTGTTTTTCATTAATAATGCATAAGAACTTTGTAATCGTAGTCACCAATTTTTTCACGGCCGTTCAATTCATCCAATTCAACAAGGAAGGCACAACCTGCCACAACACCGCCAAGTTTTTCAATCATCTCGATGGTTGCCTTAACAGTTCCACCTGTTGCTAAGAGGTCATCTACAATAAGAACACGTTGACCTGGCTTGATGGCATCCGCGTGCATAGTCAAGGTATCAACACCGTACTCTTTTTCATAGTCAGCAGAAATGACTTCGCGTGGCAATTTTCCTGGCTTACGAACAGGCGCAAAACCAATTCCCAACTCAAAAGCAACAGGACAACCCACGATAAATCCACGAGCCTCAGGTCCTACGATCATATCAATTTTCTTGTCAGTAGCATATTGAACGATTTCACGAACAGCATAGCTATAAGCATTTCCATCAGCCATCAAAGGACTGATATCACGGAAAGTAATACCTTCCTTAGGATAATTTTCAATTGTTGCAATGTAATCTTTTAAATTCATCTTTTTCTTTCTTTCAAAGTTTTTTACTCCCTATTATACCATATTTTCTAGTAAAGAAGGAAGAGAAAACAGTATTTCATTTGCTACTCACCCTATAAGCCAAATAAGACAACCATTTTATAGAGACTATAACTTACATACAAAAACGAGCACTTTCGTACTCGTCCTCTGATATAAACTACTGATTAAAGTGAGTTAACGTCAACCTTGATACCAACACCTTGAGTAGTTGTGATTGTCAAGCTTGTTACGTAAGTTCCTTTAGCAGTAGCTGGTTTAGCTTTTTGGATTGTTTCGTTAAATGCTTTGAAGTTTTCAACCAACTTGTCAGCTTCAAATGAAACTTTACCGATGATCGCTTGTACGATACCTGCACGGTCCGCACGGTAAGTGATTTTACCACCTTTAGACTCTTCAACTGCTTTAGCAACATCCATTGTTACAGTACCAGTTTTAGGGTTTGGCATCAAGTTACGTGGTCCAAGGACACGTCCAAGACGTCCAACAAGAGCCATCATGTCAGGTGTTGCGATAACTACGTCGAAGTCCAACCAACCGTCGTTGATTTTAGCAACAAGGTCGTCTTCACCAACGAAGTCTGCACCAGCAGCTTTTGCTTCTTCAGCTTTTGCACCACGTGCAAATACAAGAACGCGAGCTGTTTTACCAGTACCGTTTGGCAATACCATTGCTCCACGGATTTGTTGGTCAGCTTTTTTAACGTCAATGTTCAAGTTGTAAGCAACTTCTACAGTTGCATCGAATTTTGCAAAGTTAGTTTCTTTTGCAAGAGCTACAGCTTCTTCAACGCTGTATGCTTTTGTGCTGTCGATCTTCTCAAGAGCAGCACGAAGTTGTTTGCTTTTTTTAGCCATTTTCTATTCTCCTTGTAAGTGGTTCAATCGATTTTCATCTCCCACGTCACTCCTCGAAATGATGAAGTCTTGCGGGTTATCAGTCTATTATTTTTCTTTTCCTACGTCGTTAAGTTCCCTTGCTGTACCCAAGTACAAGCATCAGTCACTTGCCTAGTATGAAAAGCAACTAATAGACTGCTGTGAGATTTTCTACTGTGTTATTGATTAGTCAACAACAGTGAATCCCATAGAACGAGCAGTACCTTCGATCATACGCATTGCAGACTCTACGTTTGCTGCGTTCAAATCTGGCATCTTAGTTTCTGCAATTTCTTGTACTTGTGCACGAGTAACTGTAGCAACTTTAGTTTTGTTAGGTGTACCTGATCCTTTTTCAACACCTGCAGCTTTTTTCAAAAGAACAGCAGCTGGTGGTGTTTTTGTAACGAAAGTAAATGATTTGTCTTCGTATACTGAGATAACAACTGGAATGATCATACCAGCTTGGTCAGCAGTACGAGCGTTGAACTCTTTTGTGAATCCCATGATGTTGATACCAGCTTGACCAAGAGCAGGTCCAACCGGTGGAGCTGGTGTAGCTTTACCAGCAGGGATTTGCAATTTTACAAGTTTTTCGACTTTTTTAGCCATTTTTAAATCCTCCTTTGTGGTTTTGGCGGTAATTAAATATTTTTACCTCCCACAAGTATGCTTTTTACATACCCATCTATTATACACTATTTATCTAGAATTGCAAGAGAAAAGTTTATTTTTTAATCAACGTAATCTCCGCCTTCAAAGCCGTAGTATTCTTCCAAACTGAGACCACTCTCAGCAATTTCTTTAGCTTCTTTTCCGACATAACGAAGGTGCCATTCTTCAGCCATATAGCCTGTTTCCTTTTCCTTGCCTTTGAGATAACGGACAACAAAACCATAATCAGCTGCATGGTCCAGGAGCCATTGGGCTGCTTTTTCTTCTGTTACCAAATCACCATTTGTCCCAATAACATCAAAGGCCAAGCCAGTTTGGTGTTCGCTATAGCCAGGACGGGCAGAATAACGGTCGGCAGCTTCTTTCCCATCTTGATTGACATAATCTTGATAGAGCTTAGTCTGAGTTTCATAACTTCTAAAACCACTGTAATGGTCGCTGATTGGGAAACCTGCCTCTTGCATCGCTTTGATGAGTTTGACCAGCTCTGCCTTGGCTGTTGGATTTTCCCCTGGATTATAGTCTTTCGACAAAGGATAATGTTTATTTGCTACGATGATTTCATCGTATTTCCCTTGGATGCTGTAGTAGTCACCTTTATTGACCACTTCTGCTTTTTTCTGGGAAGCTCCCTGAGATTTACTGCCGACTGCTCCATCAGCTTTGGCTGTTTGTTCTGTTTTAGCCGCTCCATCTTCATTTTTTGTTTTTTCCTGTGAACAAGCTGCTAAACTCAAGGCTAGCAAGGCTGTCAAGACAAGATATCTTTTTTTCATTTCTACTCCTTTATTTCTAATAATTTATCTACTTCTGACGATAAACGTTTGACTAATTGTTTAATCTCATCCGGTTTTGCTTGACATGTTTCTGAGGTCATTTCTTCAAAGGGAACCCACCAAACTGGACCACGTCCCTTGAGACCGTAACCATTCATATCACCTCTTCGTCTAGGAAACAGATGCCAGTGGAGGTGGGCATCGCCATTGCCTAGAAGTTCGATATTCATTTTCTCAGCAGAGAAGACCTTAGCAACTGCCTCTTGGACTAGACTCATTTCCTCTAGAAAACGGAGTCTCATTTCCTTTTCTAAATGGTGCAATTCCGTGACGTGTTCCTTGGCTAGAAAGAGACTATAGCCTGAAAAATACTGGTGATCTCCAATCACAAGATAGCCTGTTTCCAACTCTTTGACAAAGTAAGGATTGTCCCCAGCTTTAATGAGCTCAATTCTCTGGCAAATAAGGCACATATTAGTCTACCAACCCGCTCTTAAGGTAAGCATCAACCATACGCTCTGTTGCGACTACCGAGTCAATATGAGTGCGTTCATATGAATGGCTAGACTCGATACCAGCACCGAGAAGGGCGTGTTTGACTTCTGCACCTGCAGACATAGCTGCCGAAGCGTCCGAACCATAAAATGGATAGATGTCCAGCTTAAATGGAATATCTTGCTCTTTAGCCAAGGCAACCAAATGTTGACGGAAGTCATAGTGATAAGGTCCTGAAGCATCCTTGACACAGATAGACACTGTGTACTCATCTGTTTGCTGATCATCGCCCATAGCTCCCATATCCACAGCCAGATATTCTACTACCTGAGCAGGAATATTAGAGTTAGCACCATGCCCCACTTCTTCAAAGACTGAAAAAGCAAAATGGGTTGTTACTGGCAATTCAATCTTCTCTTCCTTATAAATGCGAAGTAGGTTAAGCAAAATCGCTGCGCTGACCTTATCGTCCAAATGACGAGACTTGATAAATCCTGTATCTGTCACGACAGTTCGTGGGTCAAAGCTGATAAAATCACCAACCTCAATCCCCAAGGCACGAGTTTCTTTTTCGTTGGTCACTTTTGCATCCAAACGCACTTCCATATTGTCCTGGGTGCGTTCTGCAGTTCCTGCATCCTTGTAGACATGGCAAGAAGTTTGGTGGATGAGGATGGTGCCTGATAGCTTTTGATCTGTACTAGCCACATGAACGGTACAGTTTTCTCCTTCAATCATATTCCAAGGAAAACCACCGATACGGTCCAATTTGAGACGGCCGTCTGGTTTGACAGCGCGGACAATGGCACCAAGCGTATCCACATGGGCAGTCACGTAGCGGTGTTCTTCATCATTTTGACCTTTGATGGTCACATTGACACCACCCTTGGCTGTGCGAACCGGCTGGTAACCAAAACCTTCTAAAGTCTTGACTAAATAGTCCGAAATTTCACGAGTAAAACCCGTTGGCGACGCAATGGCTGTCAGTCCTTTGATATATTCTACTGTTTGATTCATTTCTTCACCTCTTTTGCTACCTATTATAACACATTTATCATCGGATAAAAAAAGAAAATCACTCCTGTAGACTTGGCTACAAAAGTGATTTTAGTGATTATTCCATTTCAAAAACATCGCTTTCTTGCTTGTTTGGTAGAACCAATGAGAGCAAGATTCCGACAATGGCTGGCACCAACCATGGGAGAGATGCTTTAGCAAAAGGAAGAGCGTTAACAAGGTTTGCAAGAAACTCAACCTTAAACGAGCTTCCTAGTACGCTTGCAATGGCAATAGCTGTAACCACAGCAATTGTCAACTGCATACCTGGTTTTGAAAGAGCCACAAATTTATTCACAATGACAATCATAACGATGGCAATGGTGATTGGGTACAAGATAACCAGTACAGGAATTGAGTACTTGATAATCGCATCAAGACCCAAATTAGCAATGGCAAATCCAATCAAGGTAAAGGCTGTCGCATAAACCTTGTAGCTGATTTGTGGGAAGCGCTCATTAAAGAACTCAGCAGTTGACACAATCAAACCAACTGTAGTTGTGAAGCAGGTTACAGTAACCATAGCTGCAAGGAAGATTTGAGCTGTTGAACCAAAGATTTCTTGAGTTGCTTGTGACAAGATGTAAACACCTGGTGTTCCACCCTTCATCGCTTCAGCTGGTACTGGGAAATGATTTCCAAGGAAACCTAAACCGATGTAAAGAGCGCTGAAAGCAAGGGCTACAACGATACCAACAACCCAAATAGTTGAAATGTATTCTTTCTTACTTGAAAATCCAAGTTGTTTCAAGGTTTGAACTGCGATTACACTGAAGGCAACCGAAGCAAGGGCATCCAAGGTATTATAACCTTCTAGGAAACCTGTACCAAAGGCAGAAGCTTGATAAGCAGCTGAAGCAGCTTGAGGACTTGTTCCAGCGTATTTGATAGCTCCTAAAACAACCAAGATAACAATCAAGATTGCAAATACTGGCGTTAAAATACGGCCGATACGGTCTAAGATTTTTGATGGATTAAGCGAAATCAGATACGCTGCCACAAAATAAAGAAGGGTAAAGACAATCAAGCCAAGTCCTTTATTTGCATCCGATAAAAGGGGGCTGATTCCTACTTCGTAAGCTGTTGTAGCAGTACGTGGGATAGCAAAGAATGGACCGATTGACAAGTAAAGAACTGAGAGGTAAAGAGTCGCAAACCAAGGCGCTATCTTCGTTGAAATCTCGTAGATATATCCTTTAGGATTTAGCGTTCCAATTATAAGGGTCAAGACGGCGATACCGACGCCTGAAAAGACAAAACCTGCGATAGCAGGAAGAAAATGTTCTCCAGATAGAGCACCCAGAGAAGGCGGAAAAATCAAGTTCCCCGCACCAAAAAATATTCCAAACAGGAGCAAGCCTGTTAGGGCACCTTTTTTAGCCATGAAAATCTCCTTCATATTTATAAAATACTGACCTAGTATATCATGAATACGAGTATGAAAAAAGCTTCACGAAGTAAATATTGAATGTTTTCAAGATTCTTAAAAATGAGAATTGTCTAAAAATAAAACTCTCCTACCCAGTCCATACCGAGTAGGAGAAAATCTACTGTTTAAAGTTCTTCAAAGGCTAACATGCCACCCTGAACATTGATAACCTCATAACCTTGTTCAGCTAGGAATTGACAAGCACGCGCCGATCTCATTCCAGATTTGCAAATAACATAATGCAACTGGTCCTTGTCCAACTGATCAAAGGTATCAGCCAATTGACTAAGCGGTAGGTTGTGGGCACCTTCTAAATGAAATGTTTCAAACTCATCCACTTCTCGCACGTCCACTAGAGAAAGTTGGTCATTTTGATAAAGCTGGTAAAATGCGTCAAAGGTAATTTCTTTCATTCTTTTTCTCCTAATACTCTTCGAAAATCTCTTCAAACCACGTCAGCGTCGCCTTACCGTAGGTATGGTTACTGACTTCGTCAGTTCTATCCACAACCTCAAAACTGTGTTTTGAGCTGACTTCGTCAGTTCTATCCACAACCTCAAAACTGTGTTTTGAGCTGACTTCGTCAGTTCCATCCACAACCTCAAAGCTGTACTTTGAGCAGCCTGTGGCTAGCTTCCTAGTTTGCTCTTTGATTTTCATTGACTATAAAATGGTTTTAATTCTTTTTTTCAAATCTGGCACTACCTCTGCCTCAAACCAAGGATTTTTAGCCATCCAGATTTGATTTCGCGGTGAAGGGTGAACTAATGGAAAATAGTCTGGCAGATAATCCTGATAGCGTCGAACTCTCTCTGTTACCTTGCCACTGACTTTCTCATGTAAATAGTAGGCTTGGGCATATTGCCCAATCAAGAGGGTTAACTGGATATCTGGTAATTCTTGCAAGAGCTGAGGATGCCATTTTTCGGCAAAGCCAGTTCTCGGTGGTAAGTCACCTGACTTACCATGCCCTGGAAAGTAGAAATCCATAGGTAAAACAGCAAAATAACCTGAGTTGTAAAAGGTGTCTTCGTCCACACCTAGCCAGTCCCGCAAGCGATCGCCACTTTTATCCTTCCAATAAAGGCCTGCTTCTTGGGTTTTAAGCCCCGGTGCCTGACCGATGATATTGATGCGAGCAGTTTTTGGCGCTGCAAAGAGAGGTTCGATTCCACGTTCTGTATAGCTGGCATTTTGCGGATCTGCCATAATAGCCTGCTTGATTCTTTCGATTTGAGACATCTGTTTTCCCTCCAAAAAGAAGTCCAAGCATAACATCTCAGACTTCTATCGTTTTATTTGATCAATTCATAAATAGCTTCGGCATAGATTGCTGCTGCGCGGAAGAGATCGTCCAAGGCGATAAATTCATTGGCTTGGTGCATGGTGTCAATAGAGTCTGGGAACATAGCACCGTAAGCAACCCCACGTTCAAGTAAACGACCAAAGGTACCACCACCAATGACTTGTTCATGACCTTGTAGTCCTGTTTGTTTTTCATAGACATTCAACAAGGTTTGTACAAGTGGATCTTCCATTGGCACATAGTGAGGAGTGTGTCCGTGTTCAGAAAGGCTAACAGAAGCAACTGGCAAGTTTTCAAGGATTGACTTGATTTGCTCTGGGCTGATTCCTTTTGGATAACGGATGTTGAGAGCAATCGTATTGTCAGCACTTGTTTCATCAAAGCGGAAGACACCTGCATTCATAGAAAGAGCACCCATCTTTTCATCCACATGAGCAATCTTGAGGTTTTTACCCTCATGGTCGTTCAAGAGAATCTTACCAGCAATGTCGAGGTAGTCTTTTGCAGGTCCAGCAAAGTCAAACTGGCTAAGGAAAAGAGCTAGGTAAGTCGCACCATTGACACCTGAAGCAGGCATAGCACCGTGGGCTGATTTACCAATGATTGTCACCTTGTATTGACCAGCTTCTTCTTGAATTTCTCCTCTGAGTTTATGTTCTGCAACAAAGGCATCTAGTTTAGCTTGCAAGTCAGTCAAATCACCTGAAACAACCGCTGTTGCTGATTCTGGTACCATGTTTTCACGCAAACCACCTGTAAAACTGTGAAGACGAACAGCACCTTCATTTTCACCTGCAAAGTGGAGGTATTCCGTGATGTTTCCTTTTTCACCATTGATGATAGGGAATTCAGCGTCTGGAGAGAAACCGAAGTCTGGTTTCGCAAGTCCTACGTGCTCGAAGTAGTAGTCCATGTCTGCCCAGCCTGATTCTTCGTCTGTTCCGACAATAAAGCGAACTTTCTTAGAAGTTGGAAGGCCCAATTCTTTGATGATTTTCAAACCATAGTAGCAAGCTGTTGTAGGACCCTTGTCGTCCGAAGCACCACGCGCATAAAGACGACCGTCTTTGATAGTTGGTGTGTAAGGATCTGTGTCCCAACCGCTACCAGCTGGCACCACGTCCATGTGGGCAAAGATTCCGAGAACTTCTTCTCCATCACCAAACTCGAAGTGTCCTGCATAATTGTCGACATTCTTAGTTGGATAGCCATCACGGTCTGCGATTTCAAGGAATTTTTCCAAGGCTTTTACCGGCCCAGGTCCAAATGGATGCTCAGCATCAACCTTGCTATCATCACGTTCTGAGTTGATTTCCAAAAGGCTAAACAAGTCAGCCAAGAGGTCTTCTTTGCGTTTTTCTACTTCTGCTGTAAAATCAATTGCTGTCATTTTTTCTTCTTTCTATCTTTTCTCGATGATTTCATCTACTGGCAAGCGGTAGCTTGGTTCCAATTTTTCGTCTGTGTAACCCACTGTAATCAAAAGTTCTGGACGGAAACGGTCTTCGATTTCCAAAACTTCATTAACTTTTGATTTATCAAAACCAAGGATCAGATTTGATCCGATTCCTTGGTCTGTAAGAGCAAGAACCAAGTTCATGGCAACTAAACCTGCATTGAGTGCTAGGTAGTCACTAACCTGTTGTTCATTGTAACGGGCAAATTCAGCAGGCAAATTTTTCATGAAGTATTGTAGTTGCTCTTCAGAAAAGTTATTAGCACCACCAACACGGGCAATCTTACGAGCACGTTTAGCAAGATCTGTGTCTGTAAATAAGACAATAGTTACAGGCGCTGATGATACCTGTTCAAAGTTTGAACCGTAAGCCAATTTTGCCAATTCAGCATTTTTCTCACGAACCACCACAAATTTCCAAGGCTGGCTGTTGTGGGCGCTTGGTGCCAAGGTTGCGATTTCGATAGCCGTACGCACATCTTTGGGATCCACTGGCTTGTCAGTGAAATGCTTGGTCGCATGACGTTTTTTGTTTAATTCAAGAAATTTCATAATCGATTTCCTTTTCTAATTCTACTGCTTCCATTCTACCATAATTTGAAAGAGCTTGCAGATATTTTCCATGATTAATACTCAATGAAAATCAAAGAGCAAACTAGGAAGCTAGCCGCAGGCTGTACTTGAGTACGGCAAGGTGAAGCTGACGTGGTTTGAATTTGATTTTCGAA
>JAWETZ010000036.1:0-16012 GCA_032480835.1 Streptococcus mitis | reverse complement strand
ACGGATTTTTATCGCTCTGAATATCAAAAAAGAAAGGACGAAATTTGTCCTTTCTCGAGCTTAGCTTTTCTTCAACCCACTACAGTTGACAAAGAGCCGTTTTAGAAACGAAAAAAGAGCAGTTACGCCCTTTCTTCTCCTATTCAATCTTAATTTTTTGCTTCTTTCTTTTGGAAAGTGGTTTGGTAATTTACTTTAATCGTTACTGTCATATGAGAGTCCTCGTTTCTTTTTGATGACTCTAGTATAAGGGCCAAACCTGAAAGCTAGCTTAAGTTTTCCTTAGAGAAAGCTTAATCTAAATGTTCTTTCTTCTCCAAATGAAGGGCGATCATCCGCCACTCTGGATCCTCTTGCCAACCTTCTATCGAACCAATGTAGCTAGCAACCTTTCTGGCTTCTTCTAAAATCGGAAAATCTTCGATAATATCAGCCACTTGGAATTCTGGGAGACCTGATTGTCTGGTTCCAAAAATCTCACCTGAACCCCGCATTTTCAAATCTTCCTCCGCAAGGACAAATCCATTGGTGGTTTCTGTCATGATGCGCATGCGGTCTTTCCCAGAATCAGTCTTGGGATTGGCAACGAGAACAGCATAGGACTGCTTATCTCCCCGACCAACACGACCTCTGAGCTGATGAAGCTGGCTCAGACCAAAGCGATCGGCATCCATGATAATCATGACGGTCGCATTGGGAACATTAACCCCGACCTCGATAACCGTTGTTGAAACCAAAATATCTGTTTTTCTCTCTTTGAAATCCTGCATGATCTGGTCTTTTTCGTCACTCTTCATCTTACCATGTAGAAGAGCCACTTCAGCCTTTCCTGCAAAATGAGCTGTCAGCTCCTCAGATAAAGCAATAGCATTTTTCAAATCCAGAGCTTCTGATTCTTCAATCAAGGGAGAGATAACATAGGCTTGAGAACCTTTTTGGATTTCTCCCTCTAACCAGGTCAAGACCTGAGGCAGCTGCTCATGTTTGATCCAGCGCGTCACAATAGGCTTCCGCCCTGCTGGCATCTGGTCAATAATGGATACATCCATATCGCCAAAGGCTGTTATGGCCAGCGTCCGTGGAATTGGAGTCGCCGTCATCATGAGAACGTCTGGGTTGTCGCCTTTTTCCCGTAAAATCCGCCTTTGCCCCACACCAAAACGGTGCTGCTCATCGATGATAATCAAGCCAAGACGAGCATAATCTACCCCATCCTGAATCAGAGCGTGGGTTCCGATGATCAAGTCAGCCTCACCCTTGGCAATGGTCTCCAAGACTTCTCTTTTTTCTGCCACTTTCAAGGAACCTGTCAAGAGAGCCAGTTTCAAATCAGGAAAAAGCCCCTTCAAACTCTCAAAGTGTTGCTCTGCTAAAATCTCTGTCGGCACCATTAGGGCTGCCTGATAGCCAGCTGTTACCGCCGCAAACATGGCCAAGCCAGCAACTACAGTTTTTCCGCTCCCCACATCCCCTTGCAGGAGACGATTCATGTGGCGGTCGGACTTCATATCAGTTAAAATTTCCTGTAAACTCTTTTCCTGAGCTTGGGTCAGAGCAAAAGGTAAACTTTCTTTAACAGCCGACACTTTTTCCTGAGACCACTCCAGAACCAGACCGCTCCCCTGAACTCTATTTTCGGACTTGAGCGTCTGCAATTGCATTTGGAAATAAAAGAGTTCTTCAAACTTGATACGGCGAAGTGCCTGCTTATATTCTGCCAAATCCTTAGGAAAATGCATGGCACGAACGGCCTGACAACGGGACATGAGTTTGTATTTGTCCAGCAAAGACTGGGGCAGATTTTCCTCAATCAAGAGGTCCAACCCCTGATCAAAGGCCGTCTTAATAACCTTGACCAGACTGGCCTGACTGATTCCCTGAGCCAGACGATAGACAGGCTGGAGGTCATCTTCCACCTGAACTAAGACCTTCATCCCAGTCAGACTAGCCTTGGCGCGGTCCCATTTTCCAAAAACAGCAAGGGTTGCTCCCAACTCTATCTTATCAGCTAGATAGGGCTGATTAAAAAAATTGACCGCAAAAACGACTTCTCCCTGCTTGAGACTAAAGCGCAGGCGATTGCGCTTAAATCCATAATACTGAACACTAGCAGGAGTCACTACTTGACCAGAAAGAACCGCCTTTTCGCCATCTTCTAGTTCCAATACTTGCTTGGTCTTGAAATCTTCATATCGGAAAGGAAAGTAGAGCAAGAGGTCTTGCAAATTTTCAATTCCTAGTTTAGCGTATTTTTCTGCTGACTTTGGTCCCACACCAGGTAAGACATGCAAGGGTTGATGTAGATTCATGCTCCACTCCTTTCTTTTTAATAATATTCTCTCGGAATGCGGTCGCTGAGAAGACAAACCACCTCATAGTTAATAGTCCCGCGGTAGGCCGCTACCTGAGTAGCTGTGATTTCCTTATCGCCGTTGATGCCGATCAATGTTACTTTCGTTCCTAGCGGATAAAGTTTAGGCAAACGAATAGTGATTTGGTCCATAGAAACCCGCCCGACAATTTGGCAAGCTTGCCCATCTACTAAAACAGCGAAATTTTGCATGTCACGTGTCCAGCCGTCCGCATAGCCGATTGGCACCGTCGCAATGACTTGCTCACTATCCGCTTGATATGTCGCTCCGTAGCCCATGCAAGCTCCAGCTGAAACTGTCTTAACATGAACCAGAGCAGATTCCAAGGTCAAGGCTGGAGTCAAGTCATAAGGCAAGTCCAAGACCTCTCCGCTAGGATTGAGACCATACATGGCATCTCCCATACGGACGGCATTGAAAATAGTCTCTGCATGCCAAAGAGTCGTTGCCGAGTTGCTGGCATGAACCAACTCTGGAAGACCTTTCATACTGGCCAAAATAGTTTTAAACCGTTCTAATTGCTCATTAAAGTAGGTATCTGATTCCTCATCCGCAGTCGCAAAGTGGGTAAAGATTCCTTCAACATGCGCACCATGTTGCTTGAGCAAGTCTTGAGCCTGATTAGCTTCACTGGCCTCTCTAAAACCAATCCGTCCCATCCCTGAGTCAATCTTGAGGTGAACTGTCAAACCAGCTAGGTCTGCTTCTCTAGCTAAGAGCGCTTGGATCCACTCCAGCCCAGCCACTGTCAAGATGATGTCGTATTCTTTAGCTAGAGCAACAGCTTCAATTTCAGAAACTCCTAAAATGAGGATTCTCTTGCTGAGTCCAGCTTGTCTGAGTTCAATGGCCTCATCAATATTGGAAACGCAAAAACCGTCAACATCATCCTGAATAGCCGTCGCAACGGTAATAGCCCCATGGCCATAAGCATTAGCCTTGACCACAGCCCACTTGAGCGTTCCTTGAGGGATATGAGCCCCCATTTGCTGAATATTTTGTCTAATAGCTCCTAGATGAATCAGAGCCTTGGTGGGTCTATGTGGACTAGCTTTCATGATTTTCCTCCAAAATGACACTGGCTGTCACAAACTGATCTGTATGGCTGATAGACAGCCAAATCTTTCCTGAAAACGGTGACTGACTAAAATAAGGCGCCCCGCGTTCATTGTTCAAGACTTCCAAATCCTGAAAACCGAGCTTGCCAATGCCCGTTCCCATAGCCTTAGAAAAAGCTTCTTTAGCCGACCAGCGACCAGCCAAATATTCAATCTGCCTGCGCCCTTTGAGACTGGTGAAGCGCTCCATTTCCTTAGCGGTCAGCACGCGCTGGGCAAATCCTTTATGTCGTGTAACTGCGCTTTCTATCGAAGCTAATTCTTCGATATCAATTCCGTGTCCAACTATCATTCTCATCAAAAGGAGTTGAGATTCCCCAACTCCATCCTTTTCACTTATTTTGTCAAAGTAGCATAGATTTCTTCTACCAAAGCCTCTGTATTTTCCCAACCTAGGCAAGGGTCGGTAATAGAGCAACCAAAGACCTCTGGTTGGTTTTGACGACCATCTGCTAGGTAGGATTCAATCATAAAGCCTCGAACCGTCTTTTTAATCTTCTCATTCCAATCACGATTTTGCAAGGTCTGGCGAACAATTCGAATCTGTTCCATATATTGCTTGCCTGAGTTATCATGGTTGGTGTCGATGAGGATAAAAGGATTTTCAAGTCCCATTGTCTCATAACGTTCAATAGCATTTAGCAGGATTTCATAGTAAAAATTAGGCTCATTTTTTCCATATTCATTGACTGCGCCACGAAGGATGACGTGGGCCAAAGGATTTCCTGAAGTTTCAACTTCTTGACTATGGAAGAGGAAGGTTTGTTTGTTCTGAGCGGCATAGATACCGTTAAACATGACCCCAAGGTTTCCAGAAGTTGGATTTTTCATCCCCACTGGTTCATCAATTCCTGAAGCCACAAAGCGGTGCTCTTGGTCTTCCACAGAACGAGCCCCAACAGCATGGTAGCTGACCAAATCATCTACCAAGACCAAATTTGACGGATAAAGCATCTCATCTGCCGTTGTCAAACCAGTCTCTGTAATCACGCGGTAGTGCAACTGGCGCACAGCCTGCAAACCGTTAATCAGACTTGGAGCCTTAGAAGTATCTGGCTGGTGAACCAACCCTTTATAGCCGTCTCCGTTGGTGCGTGGTTTAGCAGTATAAACACGCATAACCATGAAAATCTTGTCCGCCACCTTCTTTTGCAAGGCAGATAAACGGCGGGCGTATTCCAAGACAGCTTCTTCATTGTCAGAAGAGCACGGACCAATCACCAAAAGGATTCGGTCATCTTCTCCTGAAATGATGTCTGCCAATTCTCTGTCACGGCGCTCCTTTAGGCGCAAGGCTTCCGCAGACAATTGAGTTTCTGCCTTGATTGCTTCAATATCGATTTCTTGACCTTTTTCAATAAATGCCATCTTATTCTCCTAGCGTTTGGTAGATTTCTCTGACAAGGGCTTCCGTATTTTCCCAGCCAAGGCAAGGATCTGTGATAGACTTGCCAAATACTTCTGGTTCGTTTTGACGGCCATCTTCTAGATAAGACTCAATCATAAAACCACGAACGTACTGCTTGATTTTTTCATTCCAATCACGGTTAATCAAGGTCTGGCGGACAATTCGAATCTGGTCCATATATTGCTTACCAGAGTTGTCATGATTGGTGTCCACAATGATAAAGGGATTTTCCAAGCCCATTTTCTCATACTGGGCAATGGTATCCATCAAATTATCATAGTAGTAATTAGGAATATTCTTACCATACTCATTAATCGCTCCACGAAGAATAGCGTGCGAAAGCGGGTTCCCAGTTGTTTCCACTTCTTTCCCTAGGAAAAGGAAGCTTTGTTTGTTTTGAGCAGCATAAATCCCATTAAACATAACATTGAGATTTCCAGAGGTTGGATTTTTAAAACCAGTCGCAAAATCTGCCCCACTTGCCACAAAGCGGTGTTGCTGGTCTTCAACTGAACGAGCACCAACTGCCATATAAGAAATCAAATCATCCACAAGTGGAAGATTTTCAGGATAAAGCATTTCATCAGCTGTTGTCATGCCTGTTTCTGTAATGACACGATAGTGAAGATGACGAACAGCTTTGATTCCGTTGATGAGGCTTGGTGCTTCTGTCGCATTAGGCTGGTGAATCAAGCCCTTGTAACCATCTCCATTAGTACGAGGTTTGGCTGTATAAACACGCATAACCATAAAGATACGGTCTGAGACTTCTTCTTGTAGGACTGCCAAACGCTTAGCGTACTCAAGGACAGATTCTTCATTGTCAGATGAGCATGGCCCGATTACCAAGAGAATTCGCTGGTCTTCTCCACGTATAATGGCTTCTAGCTCTTGATCGCGCTGTGATTTTCTCTCCAAAGCTTGGCCTTCTAATTTTGATAAGGCACGAACTTCTTCAATATTAATTTTAGGACTTCTTGCTGTAAATACCATAACTCATCTCCTTATAAAGCAAACGGATACCAAGTAAAAATTTACTTTTCACAAGGTATCCGCCTCTAAACTATCTCATTTTATTGTCTTTTACCGTGACAGTTTTTAAACTTCTTACCAGAACCACATGGGCAAAGTTCATTCCGTCCAATCTGGCTCAAATCCAAATCTTCTGGCATATTTGCTTGGTGGGCAGCGATATTGCGAGTCGCTGTTGTACTGATATGGTGTTCTGCTTGTGGTCTTTCTTGTTCATGAATTTGTGCTTTCATCATCAAGCGTGTCACATCAAACTCAATCGAACCAATCATGTCATTAAACATACGGAAACCTTCTGCCTGATACTCAACAACAGGGTTGTTCTGAGCATAGCCACGAAGTCCAACCGCGTTACGCAATTGATCAAGGGCATCGATATGATCTGTCCACTTGTTATCTACAACTCGTAGAATCAAGACTTTTTGGAATTCTTTGACTGCTTCTTCATCGCGTAGTTTTGAAACTTGACTATCGTAAACCTTCAAGGCACGTTGGAAAAGTTCTTCCTTAATTGCCTTATCAGACAAGCCTGACAAGTCTTCAACAGAAATAGAATCTTCAGGAAGCAAGTTGTACTTAGCAAAGTTCAAAATTGCCTCTAGTTTTTCATCTTGTTTTGAACGCGCATGACCATCAACGACACGACCAATCGTGCGTTTGATCATAGAGTGAATTTCAGGTGCCAAGTCACGATCTGCAGTGATAACGTCGTAACGTTGAGCGTAGATAATCTCACGTTGTTCACGCATGACATCATCGTATTGAAGGACTTGTTTACGAGTATCGTAGTTATTTCCTTCGACACGTTTTTGCGCTGCTTCGACCTGACGTGTCAACATACGAGACTCAATCGCCTCTTCAGACATATTCAAGCGTTCAAAGATTCCCTTCAAGCGTTCAGAACCAAAACGTTTCATCAAATCATCTTCAAGAGATAGGTAGAATTGTGACTCACCTGGGTCTCCTTGACGACCTGAACGTCCACGAAGCTGGTTATCGATACGACGGCTTTCATGACGTTCTGTACCAATAACACAAAGTCCTCCAAGTTCGCGAACCCCTTCACCAAGCTTGATGTCGGTACCACGACCGGCCATGTTGGTTGCGATGGTAACGGCACCACGTTGACCAGCATTCATGATGATTTGGGCTTCTTTATAGTGGTTCTTAGCATTCAAGACTTCGTGAGGAACACCAGCTGCGACCAATTTCTTAGAAATGTAATCACTAGTTTCAACAGCTACTGTACCAACCAAGACAGGCTGACCTTTTTGGTAACGAGCCTTAACGTCTTCGACAACTGCTTTAAACTTAGCTTCAATGCTTGCAAAAAGTAGGTCTGGATGGTCAATACGTTGAACAGGACGGTTTGTTGGGATTGGAATAACACGAATGTTGTAAATTTCACGGAATTCTTCTTCCTCAGTCTTACCTGTACCCGTCATACCAGACAATTTCTTGTACATACGGAAAAGGTTTTGGTAAGTGATTGAGGCAGATGTCTTGGTTTCATCCTGGATTGGCACACCTTCTTTTGCTTCAATGGCTTGGTGCAAGCCATCAGAATAACGACGACCTTCCATAGTACGACCCGTAAATTGGTCGACGATCAGAATTTCTTGCTCTTCGCTGACCACATAGTCAATATCAAGAAGCATGATGTAGTTGGCACGAAGGGCGTTATCGATAAAGTGAGTAAGAGCTACGTTTTCGATGTCATAGAGGTTTTCAAGTTTGAAGTAGCTTTCAGCTTTGTCAATCCCTGAATCAGACAAACCAATAGTCTTAGACTGCACATCGATGATGTAGTCGTCTTTGTCCAAAGATTTTACATAGTGGTCTGCCATGTGGTAGAGTTGACTGGTTTCAACTGCGTTAGCACCTGATACGATCAAAGGTGTACGCGCCTCGTCAATCAAGATTGAGTCAACCTCATCGACCAAGGCATAGTTAAGCGGACGTTGTACCATGTTTTCAGCGCGAACAACCATATTGTCACGAAGGTAGTCAAATCCGATTTCTGAGTTGGTTGAGTAAGTGATATCACACTCATAGGCTTCTTTTTTCTCCATTGGAGATTTGGCAGCCAAGTTAATTCCTACTGACAAGCCAAGCCATGAGTACAATTCACCCATCTCAGTCGCATCACGTTCTGATAGGTATTCATTGACCGTAACTACGTGAACCCCTTTACCTGAAAGGGCATTGAGGTATACTGGCATGGTCGCAGTCAAGGTTTTCCCTTCCCCTGTACGCATCTCTGGCACGTCACCATGATGAAGAACGATTCCCCCCATAACCTGAACCTTGTATGGGAAGAGACCTAGGACACGTTTAGCACCCTCACGGACAACCGCAAATGCTTCATAAAGCAATGAATCCAGTGATTCTCCATTTTGATAACGTTCTTTAAATTCAACTGTTTTTGCTTTTAGTTGGTCATCTGTCAAAACAGCCATTTGGTCTTCATATTTGAAAACCTTGTCAGCCATCTTTTCCAGACGACGGATTTCTCCTTTATCATTTTCGATAATTGTTTTTAAAATATTAGCCATGTTTTTCCTTACTTTAAATTCCGAATATTTTAGAATGTTCTTTTAATTTTAGCACAATTACTGATTATTTTCAAGGAAGAATCCCCATTTTGAAAAGGAAAAAGAGGCTAGTTCCCAAGCTAACCTCTCTGATTTTTATGACTGATTAATTGCCAAAAATCGGCAAAATGGCAAATAGGATAAATAGATTTATCCAAAAAGAAAGACAACAGGTAAGTCCAAAAACAAAGAGACTGACTTTCTTGGACAGCAAGGCCATCAAAATCGACAGAATTCCAAAAACTAGTAAAACTTTCTGCATGATTAAGAGATTGATAGATATTCCCAGAACTGGTTTATCCCAAGGAACAAAGAAGAAAGCAAGCCAGATCAGCAGAACTAAACCAATATAGACCTTGGAATAGCGTGTAATAAATGATTTTAGATTTAACATAAGCTACCTCCTATCAATAAAACCATATAAATCAATGCCTTCCACCCTTAGACTTTCCTAACTCCTTTCTTAGTCTAAGCATTTTTTTGAAACAGAAATAAGTTAACCTATTCATACAAATAGCTAGCAGAACAAAAAGAAACCAAATGCCCCATAACTTGATATCTGTCACATTTCTCAAGACGATATTGAAAAACAGAATTGAAACAACTGTCCAAGCAAGGCTAAAAAGAGAATAGAGGGGGATGTAAACCCAGTAAAAATAGTAAAAAATTGGGAAAAATTTACTATCTCTATTGGCCTTTTCAATCCAGCTGAAAAAGTAAAACCAGGGAAATAAGATTATCAACTTAAACAAATGTTTCATCACCAGCCCCCTCTACTTGATAGCGTTTTCTTTGCTTTCATTCTATCAAAAAAATCTGGAAATGTCATTCCAGATTCTACTTTTTTATTTACGTTTTCTTGCGATGAGATGGATTGGCGTTCCTTCAAAGACAAAGGCCTTGCGGATTTGATTTTCCAAGAAACGCAGGTAAGAAAAGTGCATGAGTTCTTCTTCGTTGACAAAGATAACAAAGGTTGGTGGTTTAGTTGCCACTTGGGTCGCATAGAAAATCTTAAGGCGTTTTCCTTTATCTGTCGGTGTTGGGTTGATGGCAATAGCATCCATGATGACATCGTTCAAGACAGCTGATGGGATACGTGTATTCTGACTTTCACTGATTTGCTTGATCATCTCAGGCAGTTTGTGGAGACGTTGCTTGGTCAAAGCTGATACAAAGATAATCGGTGCGTAAGGTAGATATTGGAACTGCTCACGGATATCTTCTTCCCAGTTTTTCATAGTGTGGTTGTCTTTTTCAAGCGTATCCCACTTGTTGACCACGATAATCATTCCTTTACCAGCTTCATGGGCAAATCCTGCGATACGCTTATCGTATTCACGAATGCCTTCTTCCGCATTGATGACCATCAAGACCACATCTGAACGGTCAATAGCACGCATGGCACGCATAACAGAGTATTTCTCAGTATTTTCATAAACCTTACCAGACTTACGCATCCCAGCCGTATCAATCATGGTAAATTCTTGACCATCTGTATCTGTAAAGTGGGTATCAATGGCGTCACGCGTTGTTCCAGCAACTGGACTGGCAATGACACGGTCTTCTCCCAAGATAGCATTAATCAAGCTTGATTTTCCGACGTTAGGACGACCGATCAGGCTAAACTTAATGACATCTGGATTTTCTTCTTCGTATTCATTTGGAAGGTTTTCTACAATAGCATCTAGCACATCCCCTGTACCGATACCATGGACAGATGAAATTGGCAGTGGTTCACCCAAACCGAGAGCATAGAAATCATAGATATCATTTCGCATCTCAGGGTTGTCCACCTTGTTAACTGCAAGGATAACTGGTTTGTGGGTCTTATAAAGCTTACGGGCTACGTATTCGTCCGCATCGGTAATCCCTTCCTTACCAGACACGACAAAAACGATAACATCTGCTTCTTCCATAGCAATTTCTGCCTGGTGCTTGATTTGTTCCATGAAAGGAGCATCGACATCATCGATTCCTCCTGTATCAATCATGCTAAAAGAGCGATTAAGCCACTCACCCGTTGCATAGATACGGTCACGTGTCACTCCTTCGACATCTTCTACAATGGAGATTCGCTCACCAGCGATCCGATTAAATAGGGTTGATTTCCCAACATTGGGACGTCCTACAATGGCAATAGTTGGTAGGGCCATAATTTCTCACTTTCTACAATAACTTCTTCTGTTCAAGATTTTTTCTAGTTGAGCTTGGTTCAGCTTGACCAAACTGTTCTGCTAGGCGCTGACTCCAGCTTGTGGTCGCACGCGCCCCAGCATAGTCAGCCTGTACACGGTCATAAGCCTCAATCACATCAACTGTTTGTTCCTGATATTCTTCCTCAAAGACCACTTGATTCAATGGAAAACGAGGTTTGACTTCATGTTCTTCATTTGGCACACCTAGTGCCATCCCAAAAACTGGATAAGTATAGTCAGGCAGGTTAAAGAGCTCTGCCACTTCTTCTGACTTGTAACGAACCAAGCCAATGATGACTCCACCATAGCCCAAGCTTTCAGCTGCCAGCAGGGCATTTTGTCCAGCAAGAGCCGCATCGACCGAACTAATCAAGAGACCTTCCACCCCTTGAGGTTGGAATGAATCAGTATGAAGCTGGGCTCCCTTTTCTGCTCGGTTCAAATCTCCAACAAAGAGAAGGAAAACAGCTGACTGACGAATGGCTTCTTGAAGCACCAATTCATACAGAGCATCTTTCTTTTCTTGACTTCGTACTACAATCACAGAGTAGGATTGGAAATTCTTCCAAGACGAGGCCATTTGGGCTGCTGTCAGGATTTCAGTCAAGTCTTCCTGAGGAAGGGCTTGCTCTTTAAACCTGCGCACTGAAGTATGAGCTTTCATCAGTTTAATCGTTTCTGTCATCGTCGGTTTACTCCTTCTAAACGAGTCTCCTCAGCCAAATAACGGATACGTTCCATGACCCGTCTGGCTTCCCAGATTTCGTCAGGTCCTTGTTTTACTTTAGCAAAATGCTTCTCCAAATCTTCAAAGTCGAAGTTGGATGTGAAAAAGGTCGGTAAATTTTCCTGCATCCGATATTGGAGAATGACCTGCAGGATTTCATCACGCACCCAAGGTGTTGATTGCTCGGCACCAATATCATCTAAAATCAGGACTTCAGAAAGCTTAATCTCATCCACCAAGGTCTTGACATTGCCATCACTAATAGCATTTTTGACATCGATGACAAAGCTAGGATAGTGTAGGAGAGTGGATGAAACACCACGTTTTTCTGATAAATCATGAGCTAGGGCAGCCACCATAAAACTTTTACCCACACCAAAGTCTCCATATAAGTAAAGACCTTTCAAATTATTGGGGTAATCGTTAACAAATTCTATCATTCTGTTTAGAACAGTTAAACGCTGAACATCATCACGATAAACATCTAAAAAACTGACATTTTTCAGGCTAGATGGAAAATTAATTAAGTTGAGACGTTTCTTGATAGCCGCTTCTTTTTCAGCCGCGATTAGTTCAGGAGTTTCTTCATAAGAAACATCCGCATAGCCATGGTTCATGACTAGTATAGGCTTGTAGCCTTTGGCAATATAATCTGTATCTCCTCGGAGGAATTTATCTCTCTCAGTGATGTATTGGTTAAACTTGGAAATACTACGGCTCAACTCGTCCTGATTGAGGGATTCTTGCTGGATAAAGGCCGCAACATCAGGATCCTTCATGATTTTCTGGACCAAATCTTGATAGTGAAAACGACTTGGTTGACGTTTGAGTACATCTCCGACACTTTCCATCTAATCACCTCCGTTATCTAATTTTGCTAATAATTCTAGGGTTTGGCGTTCCATCTCTTCTAATTCCTCAGCGGATGACGTATTTTTATATTCAGGATTACTCCATTTAGGAACATTGGTTTTTGCTGGGGCAGTCTGATTCTGTTTTTGTGTTTTTGCTTTCTGCCCTCGTTCACGGATGCGCAAGACTGCCTCTTCTGCCGAATGAATCTTTTGATAGGCATAGTCATTGGCTACCTTCATGGCATATTTCTCGTTGATGTTTGCCGAATCCACCTTATTAAAGGTCAATAAGAGAATGATATTGATGACTTCGTCCAGCAAGCCCAAACCGGCCATCTGTTGCAAGAGCTCTCTTTCTGTTTGGGTAATGGTCCCCTTACGAGTTTGCTTGATTTCTGCCAGGAACTGCAGGGCCGTTTTACTTTTGGCTTCCTTGATAATGGTTGCTTCCTTAGGACTAAAGTCAGAGGAAATCGGTTTTTGAGCAATTTTTTCCCGCATGCGTTTGGTTGAAATAACCTGGGAAACAGCTGTTGACTTAGCCAGTTGATAGGTTTCAAACCAAGTCCATTTCTTCTCCTCGGCAATGGCAAAGAGGTTTAAGACGTCGGACTGCTCATCCGCAAAGCGAAGTCCATCTCGAGCCATAAGCTGACGAAAATGGTCTAAGTCAAAATCGTTGGCCACTTTCTTCTTAAGACTAAGGTCTTCTTGACTTCCCAGTTCTGCCAAATCTGGAAAGGCTTGATTGAGTGAGACAGGTATTTCTTCTCCCTCAGCACTCTCAACTTTCAAATCCTCCACAGCAGAATCGCCAATCTTTTTTTCCAAGAATCTGCGATAAACAGGATGTTCCAAGAAGTCCTGAGTCGAGAGAGGAGTATTGATAGCTAGCTGATAGATATCACCCTTTTGATAGAGGGTTAAGAGATTAAAAGCAGATAGGATTTTCAGGGATTTTATCAGTCTATCCATCCCAAAGTTAAGATGGTTGAGAATGCTTGAAAAAAGATATTCCTTTCTACCATTATCCCAAAAACTGATTGTATAAAGATAAAGGCTCAGTGCCTCCTGACCGATAATCGGGAGGTAGCACTGTACCAGAGATGAGGTATCTTGCGACACCCGATTATTCTTTAGATAAGAAAAACGGTCAATTGGCTTCATTTATCTTTCCTTTTTCTTTTTAGAGGACTGGGTGATTTGTTGGAGCAGGCTCTCTAACTCACTCACATCCTTAAAACTACGATAGACACTGGCAAAACGCACATAGGTAATCTCATCCAACTCAGCCAACTCCTCCATGACGAGTGAACCAATGTCCTCACTTTGAATTTCATTTTCATTTCGACCACGGAGTTTCTGTTCGATACGATTGACTACCATGTTTATTTCATCACTTGACACAGGACGTTTCTGGGCTGAGCGGATAATCCCATTAAAGATTTTATCTCTGGAGAATTGTTCCCGTGTGCCATCTTTTTTAACAACCACTAAGGTTCTTTCTTCTACTCGTTCGTAGGTTGTAAAACGGTGCTGGCATTCGTCGCACTCACGTCTTCTACGAATGGTGTTCCCTTCTTCTGCTTGGCGACTATCGATAACACTTGACTTGGTAGCCCCACATTTTGGACAACGCATCCTTTCCCTCCTTATCGTTTTCTTTTCATTATACCATTTTTTAAGCGATTCCCAAAACAATTCTTCTTTTTGCTTGACAAGTTTTTTGTTTTGTTGTATTATTTAATTAAGACAAAAGGATAAAAAAAGGAGACCAAGATGTCCTGGACATTTGACAACAAAAAACCCATTTATTTACAGATTATGGAGAAAATCAAGCTTCAGATTGTTTCCCATACACTGGAACCCAATCAACAACTTCCAACCGTGAGAGAGCTGGCTAGCGAGGCGGGTGTCAATCCCAACACCATCCAAAGAGCCTTGTCAGACCTCGAACGAGAAGGATTTGTCTACAGCAAGCGCACAACTGGACGATTTGTGACTGAAGATAAAGAGCTGATCGCCCAATCACGCAAACAATTATCGGAAGAAGAATTGGAACACTTCGTTTCCTCCATGACCCATTTTGGCTATGAAAAAGAAGAACTACCAAGCGTAGTCGGCGATTATATTAAAGGAGTTTAAGCCTATGTCATTACTAGCATTTGAAAATGTATCCAAATCTTATGGAGCAACCCCAGCCCTTGAAAATGTTTCTCTTGACATCCCAGCTGGAAAAATTGTTGGTCTCCTTGGGCCAAACGGCTCAGGAAAAACAACCCTGATTAAACTAATCAATGGCCTCTTACAACCAGAACAAGGACGTGTCCTCATCAACGACATGGACCCAAGCCCAGCAACCAAGGCCATCGTAGCTTATTTACCTGATACGACCTATCTCAATGAACAAATGAAGGTCAAGGAAGCCCTAACCTACTTCAAGACCTTCTATAAAGATTTCAATCTTGAACGCGCCCATCATCTACTTGCAGACCTCGGTATTGATGAAAATAGTCGTCTCAAGAAACTATCAAAAGGGAACAAGGAAAAGGTACAACTGATTTTGGTTATGAGCCGTGATGCTCGTCTCTACGTTTTAGACGAACCCATTGGTGGAGTGGATCCAGCAGCCCGTGAGTATATCCTCAATACCATTATCAACAACTACTCCCCAACTTCTACCGTTTTGATTTCTACCCACTTGATTTCTGATATCGAGCCAATCTTGGATGAAATTGTCTTCCTGAAGGATGGAAAAGTCGTCCGTCAAGGTAATGTAGATGATATTCGCTATGAGTCTGGTGAATCCATTGACCAACTCTTCCGTCAGGAATTTAAGGCCTAAGCAAAGGAGATTATTATGTTTTGGAATTTAGTTCGCTACGAATTTAAAAATGTTAACAAGTGGTATTTAGCCCTTTACGCTGCCGTGCTAGTTCTTTCCGTTCCCATAGGAATGCAAGGACACTATTATAATTATGTATCTTTCAAAGATAGCCAACCTGTCTTACTTTTCTTTCTGGCTCTCGTCTTTGGTGGATTGATGATTACACTTGGGATTTCAACCATTTTCTTGATTATTAAACGATTCAAAGGTAGTGTCTATGACCGACAAGGCTATCTGACCTTGACCTTGCCAGTTTCTGAACACCATATCATCACAGCCAAATTAGTTGGAGCCTTCATTTGGTCTATCCTTAGCTCCACTGTACTAGCTCTAAGCGCTTTTATTATTGTTACCATAACGGTTCCAGAATGGATATCAAATTCTGAGTTGATTCCACTTGTAGGAACATTCCTTCCTCAACTCTCTCTTATGGGGGTATCCTTCCTACTAAATACCATCTCAGGAATCCTCTGCATCTACTTGGCTATTTCCATCGGACAACTGTTCAATGAATACCGTACCGCACTGTCAATTGTAGCCTACATTGGTATCCAAATTGTCGTTGGCTTTATTGAACTCTTCTATCGTTCTAACCCTAGCTTCTACTTCCCATCAACCTCAGGAGGGGCTGATCAGTTCCAGATGGGCATTATCATGACTATTCTGGAAGAAGTTATTCTTATAGCCATCTACTATCTAGGAACTTATCACATCTTGAAAAACAGGCTCTATAATATTTGTAGTGGGTAAATCCCCTATGGATATTATGGAGCCTATTTTGTTGTAGAAAAAAAGTCCCATAAGATCTATAATGAAAAGCAA
>JAWETZ010000035.1:0-16688 GCA_032480835.1 Streptococcus mitis | reverse complement strand
AATGAAAATCAAAGAGCAAACTAGGAAGCTAGCCGCAGGCTGTACTTGAGTACGGCAAGGTGAAGCTGACGTGGTTTGAATTTGATTTTCGAAGAGTATTACTTAATGCCTAGGGCAATGCGTGCATAGCGACTCATTTTTTCAACTGTCCAGGCTGGATACCAGACTAATTTGACCTCAGTATCAGTCACTTCTGGGACCTCTGTCATAGCATCATAAATCTGGTCCGTCAAAAGGTCTGCTAGGGGACAACCCATAGTTGTCAAAGTCATGTCAATCTCTGTTTGCCCTGTGTCGCCATCGAAACGAATCTCGTAAATCAACCCAAGATTGACAATATCGATTCCCAACTCAGGGTCGATGACTTCTTCCAAGGCTGTTAAAATGCGTGTTTTGATGTTTTCGATTTGCTCTTCTGTATAAACCATATTTATCCTCACTCTTAGTCTTCAATAAAATCACGAAGCGGTTTGCTGCGACTTGGTTGGCGTAGTTTTCTCAAAGCTTTAGCCTCAATCTGACGGATACGCTCACGAGTCACGTTAAAGACTTTACCAACATCTTCAAGGGTACGCATTTTCCCATCATCTAGTCCGAAGCGCAAGCGTAGAACATTTTCTTCACGGTCTGTAAGAGTATCCAAGACCTCGTCCAATTGCTCACGCAAGACGATACGAGTCGTATAGTCCACTGGATTTTCAATCACTTCGTCTTCGATAAAGTCCCCAAGGTGGCTATCATCTTCTTCACCGATTGGTGTTTCAAGAGATACTGGTTCTTGAGCAATCTTCAATATTTCACGAACCTTGTCTGGAGTCATATCCATACGTTCAGCGATTTGTTCTGGCGTTGGATCTTGTCCCAATTCTTGAAGGAGATTACGCTGTTCACGAACCAATTTATTGATGGTTTCAACCATGTGGACTGGGATACGAATGGTACGAGCTTGATCCGCAATAGCACGAGTGATAGCCTGACGAATCCACCAAGTTGCGTAAGTTGAAAACTTGAATCCTTTAGAATAGTCAAACTTGTCAACCGCCTTCATCAAGCCCATGTTCCCTTCTTGAATCAAGTCAAGGAACTGCATACCACGTCCGACATAACGCTTGGCAATGGAAACAACCAAACGAAGGTTGGCTTCCGCAAGACGTTGTTTGGCTTCGATATCACCAGCTTCAACAGCTAGTGCCAATTCTTTTTCCTCTTCATTGGTCAAGAGAGGAACGACACCAATTTCTTTCAAGTACATACGGACAGGGTCATTGACCTTAGCCGAAGTTGATCCAATCAAGTCCTCATCGCTAAGTTCTGGCTCTTCTTCTGCACTAAGAACACGCGCACTTGGATTTCCTTCGTTATCTGTAATCGAAATCCCTGCATCCTGAATTCGTTGCAAGAGATCTTCAATCCCATCAGCATCCAAGGTAAAAGGAATGACTAGACTAGCATTGATTTCATCATCTGTTGCTGTACCTTTTTGTTTATGATTACGGATAAATTCTGCTACTTGTACGTCAAATGTTGTTACTTCTTTTTGTTTTGTTGCCATTATTACTCCATTCTTCTCTTTTGGGAAATTAAACGTTCCAATTCTTCTAGGGCTGTATCGGTATCTCCTACATGGCTAGCTTCCTGCACCTTCTTTTTGATTCTCATATTGTCCTGATTCAAGAGAGCCTTGTTTCGAGTCATCTCTACTTCACTAAGTTCCTGCGGTGACATCTCAGCAGGTAAATCCTGAGCTAAGACTTGATACCAAGCTCTTTCAACTTCCTCTGTCTGTTCTGCTAAAACTTCTGGAGGAAGATTACCATACTGGCCAAGTAAGTCATATAAAACCTGAAATTCAGGAGTGTCAAATGCAAAATCTTCTCGCAAACGGTAATCATTCAAAATAAGGGGAGATTCTATCATTCGATAAAGTAGATGAGCTTCTGCCCTCATAATAGCCGACAACTGTTTGGTGACAGGCATAGTGATTGGCGTCGGTCTGGAAATTCCTTCCATGCGATTCTGCCTTTGTGCCTGTCGACTCTCATTAACAATCTGCTCAATCTGGGCATAATCAAAGGACGCCAGACTGTCAGCTAAAATATGAATATAGCTGTTTTGAGCAGTGATAGACGTTTCTTGAACAATCAAGGGAGCTATTTTTTCAATAAACTCAATCTGAGCCTGCAGATTTTCACTATTTTCAGGCTTGTACTGGTGAATGTAAAACTCAATCGGACTAATACGAGTTTTCGTCAATAGATAGGCCAAGTCTTCTGGACCATTTTTTTGTAGATATTCATCTGGATCCAAGTTATCAGGCATACTAACGATTTGCACAGGCATATCGCCAATTTCATCTAAGGCTTTCAATGTCGCAGCTTGCCCAGCCTTATCGCCATCGTAAACAAGAACCAATTTCTTGGTTAACCTTTTCAGATGCTCAACATGCTCACGACTCAAGGCCGTTCCCATAGACGCCACAGCATTTTCGATTCCAGCCCGATAGGCTGCAATGACATCCATGAACCCTTCCATGAGGTAAATCTCACTGGCTTTACCAGAAGATTTTTTTGCCCTATCCATATGATATAATTCGTAACTTTTGTTAAAAATTGCAGTCGATCGGCTATTTTTATACTTAGAAGTTTGTGAATCCGTTTTCTGCCAGATACGACCTGAGAAGGCAATGACCTTTCCCTGATCATTTGTAAGGGGAAACATAATACGATTGTGAAAGGTGTCTACAAATTGATTAGCATCCGAGAGATAAAATAGCCCTGAATCCAGGAAATCCTCTTCACGATACTGACCAGACAAACGCTGATAGAGATAGTTTCGTTCTGGAGGTGCTAAACCAATCCGAAAATGCTTGAGCACTTCATCTGTCAAACCACGCTGATAGAGGTAGTTTCTGGCCTCTTCCCCCATGGTCGTTGTCATGAGAATAGCATGATAAAATTTGGCAGCATCTTCATGCATATCATAAAGAGCTTGGTGAGGCGAAACAGGCTTCTGTTCATTATAAAGCGGTTTTTCTACCTCTATCCCAACACGCTGACCTAAGATTTGGACAGCCTCCATAAAGGGAACCCCTTGGTACTCCTCGATGAATTTAAAGACATCACCTGAGCGACCACAGCCAAAACAGTGGTAAAACTGCTTGTCCTCTACAACATTAAAAGAAGGTGTTTTTTCACCATGAAAAGGACAGAGCCCTAGATAGTTCCGTCCTGCCTTTTGTAAAGAAATCACATCTCCTATGACTTCCACAATGTTGGCATTGTTTTTGATTTCTTCAATGACTTGTTTGTCAACCATACACAATACCTCCATGTTATCATAGTTTACTTTATATAGTATACTTTATTTCAGAAAAAAAGTAAACCATTTCACTCGTTTTCCCTACTTTATTCAAAGAGTTGATAATAATCAGAGATTTTCATTTTTGCTTTTTCTTCTTGGTTCAAATCTTGGATAATCCGTCCTTCTTTCATGACAATCAAACGATTGCCATATTTGAGAGCATCTTCCATGTGATGAGTAATCATAAGAGCTGTCAGCTGGTCTTTCTTGACAAATTCATCCGTCAATTCCATCAAGGCCACACTGGTCTTTGGATCAAGGGCCGCAGTATGCTCGTCCAACAAGAGTAATTCAGGACGCTTCAAGGTTGCCATCAAGAGACTCAGAGCCTGTCTTTGTCCACCTGATAAGAACTCAATAGGTGTATTCAAATGTTTCTCAAGACCGTTTCCCACTTTTTCAATGGTTGCCTGAAATTCATCTTTATAGCTAGCCAGACGTCTTGGTAACAATCCACGCTTTTCACCACGAAACTTGGCAATCAAAAGATTTTCAGCCACTGTCATACGAGGAGCTGTCCCCATCTTTGGATCTTGGAAAACACGAGACAGATACTTAGCGCGCTTCTCTGGTGAAAACTTGGTAACATCTTCACCTAAAATACGGATGGTTCCACTGGTTAAGGACAAGGTTCCTGCAAGGGTGTTAAAGAGAGTTGATTTACCAGCACCATTTCCACCCAAAATCGTGATGAAATCCTGTTCAAAAATTTCTAAGGAAACATCATTTAAAATAATCTTTTCTTCATCAAAGCCATTTTTAACGACTTTGGTTGCATTTTTTAATTCTACAATAGCTGTCATTTGCTTAATTTGGCTCCTCTCAAGATTGTTTGCTTAAATGTTGGAATCATAAGGCAGACTGCTAAAATCACGGCGCTGTACAAACGAAGGTAACTTGTATTAAAGCCAAGCGCAATAACTGCCCACACTAAGAATTGATAGGCGATAGAACCCACAACGATGGCAACCAGACGTTCTGCCAAGCTCAAACTCTTGAAAATAACTTCTCCAATAATCAAACTTGCAAGCCCCACAACGATAACCCCGATTCCTCGAGATACATCGGCATACCCTTCTTGCTGGGCAATGAGAGCACCTGCAAGGGCAATCACACCATTGGATAAGACCAAGCCCATGAGCTCCATGCGCCCAGTATGAATTCCGAAACTTCTAGCCATATCAGGATTGTCACCTGTAGCAATATAGGCTTGTCCGAGTTTAGTGTCCAAGAAAAAGAGCATGAGAGCAATGACAAGACTGACAAAGATAAGACCTGTCAAGAGTTGGTTCAAGTCTGGATCAAAAGGTAAGACATCCTGGATTTGCTTAGTTCCAAGCAAGCCTAAATTGGCACGTCCCATAATCAAGAGCATAATAGAGTGACAAGAAGTCATCACCAAGATTCCTGAGAGCAAGGTTGGAATCTTCCCTTTTGTATAAAGAAGACCTGCTGCCATTCCAGCCAAACAACCTGCTCCTACAGCAACAAGTGTCGCTAAGAAGGGATTTACTCCTTTGGTTATCAGAGTGACAGCAACAGCTCCCCCAAGAGGGAAGGAACCTTCTGTCGTCATATCTGGAAAGTTCAAAATCCTAAATGTCATAAAGATCCCCAGACCTAAAATAGCCCAGACAAATCCTTGAGAAATAATAGATAATATCATCTGTTTCTTAACCTTTTCTATACGATTTCTATTGTAAAAAATTGGAGGAGATGTCCCCAACTCCTCCATTACAGATTATTCAATCACTTGTCCTGCTTCTTTTAGAACAGATTCAGGAATAGTAATACCTAGTTCTTGTGCCAATTTTTTATTGATTACTGACTTACCAGTTGAAAAGACATTGACTGGAGTATCAGCTGGTTTTGCACCTTTTAGAACTTGCGCAATCATTTTACCTGTTGCCACACCAAGATCATGTTGGTCAACTACAACGGATGCCAAACCACCTGCTTCTACCATGGCAGTTGCGCTTGGATAAATTGGTTTTTTAGCTGATTGATTACTTGATACAACAGTTGAAAATGCAGATGCGATTGTATTGTCGATTGGAACCCAGATAGCATCAACTTTGCTAGTCATAACATTAACTGTTGAAGCAATTTCGTTTGTTGAAGGAACTGCAAATGTTTCTACTGTCAAACCTGCTTTTTCAGCATAAGCTTTAAATTCTTCTACCTGTGTTTTTGAATTGTCTTCGCTGCTTGAGTAAAGAGCTCCGATTGTTTTCACATTTGGTGTCAAAGCCTTGATGAGTTCAACTTGTTGTTGAGCTGGATTATGGTCAGACACCCCTGTAATATTGCCTCCTGGTTTTTTCAAATCTTTGACCAAGTTAGCACCGATTGGGTCTGTAATAGCAGCCATGATAACCGGTAGGTCTTTTGTAGCACTAGCCAAACCTTGAGCAGCCGGTGTTGCGATACCAACAACCAAGTCATTGCCGTTTGCAACCAACTGTTTACTCATTGTCGCAACCTTACTTTGGTCGCCTTCTGAATTCATAAAGTCGATCTTCAACTGATCATCTTTATAGCCTTCTTCTGCAAGTCCATCTTGAATCCCTTTATAAATCAAGTCAAGAGATGGATGGCTCACAAACTGAAGGACACCAACTTTGGCAACTTTCTTTTCGTTCTTAGCTTCTGGTTTATTCATTGAAGAATAAATCAAGCTTCCTGCTACTAAGACTGCTAATGCAGCGATAATTCCAATTAAACGTTTATTTTTCATTCTATTTCTCCTTTTTAACTCCTTTAAACTACTTCACTTATCTGAACAAGCGACGCCATCGTTTTCTTTCCATACTAACCTCCATCAAAAAAGTCCTCACACAAAAAACTTGTGTGAGGACGTCGATGCGCGGTACCACCTCAATTACAGGGATTTTCCCTATCGCTCTGTCTCGCAATAACGAGATGCACTGTAAGGTGTGCTCACCGAATTTTTATGATTTCAAATTCTAAATAACATTCAGCCCAATTTTCATCATCATCACTTATCTGTTTTCAGCTACCACAGACTCTCTAAAAAGTTTGTACGACTACTTTTCTGAATGGTTAAATTATATCATTTTTCAACTACTTGTCAAGACTCTTTGAGAATTTTTTTGAAATATTCAAAAACTTCCCCTATAGAAAGGAGGAAGTTTGATAGGTATCAGCCTGAATTACGCAATCCTGTCGCAATTCCGTTAATGGTTGTATGGATTAATTTTTCTTGATCGCTTGATAATTCTCCTCGGCGTTGACGTTTAATCAACTCCAACTGGATGTAGTTAAGAATATTAAAGTATGGCATACGATAATCTAAACTTGCTTTTAGATATGGATTTTCAGCCAAAAGTTCATCATAACCTTCGATAGCCAAGATAACTTCCTTGGTAACTTGCCATTCATTTAGAATAGTCTCATAGATTGCTTTTACTTGATCATCTTCACAAAGTTTGGCATATTCAAAAGCAATATTCATATTTGATTTTGACAAGACCATGTCAACGTTTGAAAGAAGTGATTGGAAGAAAGGCCAATTTTGATACATATCTCGTAAGATAGCGATATTCTCTGGATTTTTATCGATAAATTCTTTGAAGCTTGAACCAACTCCATACCAGCCAGGGAACATCACACGACTTTGCGACCATGAGAAGACCCATGGAATAGCACGCAAACCACCGATTTCTGTAATGGTCTTACGAGCAGCTGGACGTGAACCGATATTAAAGCTTGAAATAGCCTTAATTGGACTTGACTCAAAGAAATAATCATAGAAATGGTCATTACCAAAGACTAAATCACGGTAGATATCATAACTACGGTCTACTACTTGGTCCATAATGGCTTCATAGCGATTGGATGTATTGGTGTCGCTCTTCTTCTGCGTAATCATACGGTTAATAGCTGCAGATACTAGCATTTCAAGGTTATAGTAAGCTGCGTCTTTGTTACCGTATTTATTCCCAATTACTTCACCCTGCTCCGTCAAACGGATACGATCCTTGATAGACTTGAGCGGTTGAGATGTGATGGCTTCATAGGTTGGTCCACCACCACGACCGACAGTCCCACCACGGCCATGGAAGAAGGTAACCTTAACGCCAAATTCATCTCCAATAGCAGTCAATTGTTGTTGAGCCTTGTAGAGGGTCCAACATGATGATAGGTAGCCACCATCTTTATTACTATCAGAGTAGCCAAGCATGATTTCTTGGTAGTTATTGCGCGAAGCAATCCATTTCTTAGCAAGGGCAAGAGAGAGGTACTCTCTCATAGTTTCTTCTGAGTGGTCCAAGTCCTCAATTGTCTCAAAGAGAGGAACGATTTGGACACGGGCTCTTTCTTTATCAACTAACCCTACTTCTTTTAGCAAGATAGCCAATTCCAGCATGTCTGATACGCTGGTTGCATGTGAAATGATGGTCTGACGAATGACATCATCACCCAACTTATCTTTCAAATTACGAGCAGCCTTAAAGATTGCTAATTCTTTTTCAAGTAACTCTGATTTTTCAACATGAGTGGCAGAAAGAATACGTGGATCTTCCTCCAATTCTTTCAAGAGAAGCTGGCATTTTTCTTCTTCACTTAGTTCGCTATAACGCGAATGAATTCCTGCTGATTTCAAAAGTTCAGCTACACAGGCCTCATGAACACTTGAATCTTGACGCATGTCGATGGATGCCAAATAGAAACCAAAAATTTCAACTGCTTGAATTAACTCAACAAAATCACCAGAAATTAGTGCCTCACCCTTGTTTTCCAAGAGGGAATCACGGATAGTAATTAAGTCCTTATAAAAATCATTGGCTGTTTCATAGCGAGCCCCAACTTCCTTATCCTCAATCAGATAGGCTTTTGTTGCTTGAATTTTTGATTGAATATCAAACAGGGCACGACGATACAGCTCTTTTTCGCGGTAAATCGAATTATCCTTGGATTGACGAGCCATTTCTCTGACTTGCTTGCTGACATTGACAATACTGGTTGAGAGAGAGAACTCACGATAGAGCTGGTAAATCTTTTCATCATAGTAGTTCATGATGACTTCACACTGGGTCATGGCAGATTGTTTCAATGTATCTGCTGTAACAAAGGGATTCCCATCACGGTCTCCACCAATCCACATTCCCATGGTAATTGGTTTAGGATGTTTCAACTCCAAGCCATGTTTTTTAGCCAGGCGCTTGTACTCAGCAGTCAAATGAGGAACAGCTTTCAGGAATGAACTATTGTAGTATTCCATAACATTCGTGATTTCATTGGTAACTTTCAATTTCTTTTCACGAATCATATCTGTCTGCATGATAATCTCGATGTAACGACGGAGATCATTATGCCATTTTTCCTTATTAATCAAGCCTAATTTCACATCACGGTACTTACGCAAGAGGGTGTGGATATGGTTAGTCAAATCCAGCATACTCTTACGTTGCACTTGTGTTGGATGGGCTGTCAAAACAGGGACAACATTCAAATGTTCTAAAATTTCAACCGCATTTTCTTTTTCTGCAACCATTTTAATCGTTGCTGATAATTTACCAAGATAATCTTGATCTATATTATTTTGATGGTTGATTTCATAGGCCAAATCCACGTCTTCTGAAATATTAATCAAGAGAGGCAAGATAGAGAAATAGCGTGAAATATAAGCCATTTCATCATTTGTAAGGCTAGTAACCAATTGGTTCAAGCCTTGATAATCTTCTTGAGTTGATAATTCCTTCAACTGCATGATTTTTTCAAAAGTTTCTGGAGCAAGCATATTTTTAGTAATATCTTCTAACAATTCTGTTAAAATCAATACTTCTTCTTGCACGACAGCTTTATTACTATAGTTTTCTAATTTTTGAAGAGACATAGGCAATCCTTTCCACTATCAGCTCTACATATAGTTTGATGAGTGAGCTTCTAACTCCTCATACAATTGGGCACGTTTTTCACTTGCATCAATATTTAAGACAAAGGCGATGGCTACAGATAAGACTAGGAGACTGTTCCCTCCTTGCGATAAGAAGGGGAAGGTAACCCCTGTTGAAGGAATAATACCAGAAATTCCACCGATATTAACAAAGACCTGTACCAACATCATCCCCCCAACTCCAATCGCCATCATGGAATTAAAGGGATTCTTAGCACGAATTCCTACTAGGATAATTCGCAAAATGAGGAAAAAGACAAGTGCTAAAATCAAGCTGGCACCCACAAATCCAAACTCTTCAATGACAATTGAAAATACAAAGTCTGTATGGGCTTCTGGTAGATAGCCACGTTTTTCGATTGAATTTCCTAAACCTAGACCAAACCAACCACCATTGACCATGGCAAAGTAGGAATTTGCAAGTTGGTGGCCTGCTCCTGCCAAATCAGCAAAGGGATTAAAATAAGCACTGAAACGCTTGGCTACATATCCAAATACTGGAACTTTTGAAAACTTATCAACTCCTATAAAAGAAATAAGTGATAAGGATAAGGCAGAAATTCCAACTAAAATTCCAAAAAAAGCAAGAAACCATCTATAAGCGATTCCACTAACTGTATACATAATCAAAGCTACCAATGCTAGAATAGTAGCATTACCCAAATCTGGGAAAATAGCAAGGCTGCCAATCAGTACAAAGAGGACAAAACGCCAATCATTAAAAGCACGAGGAAGCCACTGATTTTGTGTCAAAACTTGGAAGTCATAAATAGCGATATCCTCTTGTTGTTTGGAAAATCTGTTTGCTAAATACCAAATAATAATAATTTTCAAATATTCGGCTGGCTGAATAGTCAAAGGTCCTACTGAAATCCAGCCATAGGCTCCATTGACCGGAATACCAATCAAACGAGCCAAAGCTAATAGAATCAGCTCAACGAACATAACGATAAATAAAAGACGTTCGTTTCTTAAAAAATTCAGTTTCAACTTATATATCAAGGCAATCAGTATCAAACTAAATATCCAAAATAGTCCCTGACTTCGGACCAATTGCAGTGCACTTTGGCCTTCTTGAATTAAAATAGCACTGGTTGTCGAATAAACCACAATCAAGCCCAAAATAGATAACAGTAAGTAAGGAACTAGAATAGAATAGTTTAATAGGTGCCTCTTACTAATCTTCATAGTATCACCAATCTAATGAGAACAACACAATTGCTTCCCAAATTCCGTTTGTTTTCTAGTTTTGATTGCTATTATACCATTTTTTCCGAAAGAAAAAAACTCTTATCCATCAGATAGACCATTTTTGTCATAAGAAAAAGAGCACTTGGCCCTTTTCTGTTTTATTCTTTTGATGAACTGCTTGAGCTTGAATCTCCACCACCGATATATTGGGTAAAGATATTTTGGAAGGCTTGGTCTTTAACCTTGATATTGGCTGCTTGCAATTCTTTTCCGATAATACTTTGAACAAATGTTGAATCATTTTGTTTTTGAGTCAAGATAACAGTTTTTAATTTTTCTTTGTAGTTATCGATATTAGATGATTTTTCTGTTTTCTTAGTGAGTTTTACAATGTAATATTGGCTGCTGTAGGCTTGTGTACCAGCGGCTGTAATCACATCAGAAACACCGTTTACATCTAAAGCGAAAGCTGCTTTCTTAACTTGTTCTGGTACTTCTGTCGAAGCAGAGTCAAAGGTGATTTCTCCACCGTTTGCTTTGGTTTTTTCATCAGTTGAGTTATCTTTTGCTAATTGAGCGAAATCTGCCCCACTTGCCTTAGCTTTTTCGAGGACTTCTTTCGCTTTATCCTCATTATCAAGACGAATGATTTGAGCCGTTACATCTGGAGTATATTCATCAAAGGCTTTCTTATAAGCATCATCTGTCAATTCAGCCTCTGCTGCCTTCTTAACTGCCAACTCAACCAATTTACTTGTACGAATTTGAGCTTTACGTGTTTCAAGAGTCATGCCTGCTTGTGACAAAACACGTTGGTAGTTCTCACCATATTGTTTTTCTTCTTCGGCAATAGTATCGTTGACTTCTTTGTCATCTACTTCCGAACCATATTGTTTCTCAAACACTTTTTGGATAGTCAAATTCAACAACACTTGTTGGGCTGAAGGATTGCTTTTCACTTGCTCATAAAATTGATGTTCTGTGATAACATCCCCTTTCATACTGATAAGATCTGCTCCTTCTGAGCCTTTCGAACAAGCTGCTAATGTTGCTACTGATAATAGTGTAATGGCACCTGCCAATAGTTTTTTCTTCATGTCTACTCCTTTAAGATAAGTGTTACCCTATCTATTTTACTATATTTTCTTAAATTATTCTGAAAATCATTCGCTGTCAGGCAATTGAACATCTGCTACATTTTTACGAAGCATGAGAATACCGTCTCCCAGAGGAACTAATGTTGCGGTGAGTCCTGGATTATCTAAAGTTGCGTCAAACAGTCTTTGAAGGCCTCGATAAATAGTTCGCTGACCACGACGGACTTCCATAATGTCCTTGGCAACATCACCACCTTGGAAAATATCATCCAAGACAACCACACCACCAACTTCCAAATGTTTGAGGATTTCTGGTAGAAAGACGATGTATTTAGACTTAGCAGAATCCATAAAGACGAAATCATAGGACTCTGTCAGGGTTGATAAGACATCTACCGCATCTCCTTCTAGGAGAGTAATTTGCTTGCGACTGTCAAACTGAACAAAATTTTCCTTGGCAAAACCAATCATCTCTGGATTGCGGTCAATGGTTGTAATCTTGGCCTTTGGCGCATGTTCTGCCATTAAAAGAGCTGAAAAACCGATAGCCGTCCCAATTTCCAGAATATTTTTAGGCTGCATGGTTTCCATAAGAAAACGGAAATAAGCAACCGTTTCATGAGGAATAATGGGAATATTTTCCTTACGGGCAAAGTCTTCCAATTCTTTCAAAGAGCCTGTAACTTGCTTTTGACGCTGACGCATCAAGTTCACAATTTCTTCCTTGACAACAGGGCGACGCATATTATGGTTGGCATTTTTACTGTACGATTCAACCATCTTATGCCAATCCCAATTTTTCAACAAGGGCTTCAAACTCATTCAAACGACGTTCAAAGACTGCAAAGGCATCGTTGAGGTAGTCTTCCTTCTCCATATCAACACCAGCTTTTCTCATGACATTAAGTGGGTAGTCAGACTTACCAGCCTTGAGATAGTCGATATAGCGGTCACGGTCTTCTTGACTACCATGGACAATCTTTTCAGCTAAAGCTGAGGCTGCTGCAAAACCTGTTGAATATTGGTATACATAGTAGTTATAGTAGAAGTGTGGAATACGTGCCCACTCGTATTGGATTTCAAGATTATCTTCCTTACTCAACCCATAATACTCTTGGTTCAAATCTGCGTAGAGTTTATTTAAGAAATCGCTGGTCAAAACTTCTCCATTTTGATCCGCTTGGTGAATGGCGTGTTCAAACTCAGCAAATTGAGTTTGACGGAAAACTGTTCCACGGAAACCATCTAGGAAGTTATTGAGAATAGCAAAGCGCGTTGCGTCGTCTTCCACTTCTTCCAATAATTTCTCCGTCAAGATGTTTTCATTAGTCGTTGAGGCAATCTCTGCCAAGAAGATAGAATAATCTCCGTAAACATAAGGCTGAGTTTCACGAGTATAGCTTGAATGCATACTGTGACCTGTTTCATGAACAAGTGTAAAAAGATTGTCTAGATTGTCCTGCCAGTTGAGGAGCATAAAGGCATTGGTATCGTAAGAACCACCAGAATAGGCACCTGAACGCTTGCCTTGATTTTCGTAAACATCAATCCAACGCTCACTGAAGGCACGTTTAACACGGCTCAAGTAATCCTCACCCAAGACTGCCAAGGCATCTTCTGCCTTTTTCAAGGCTTCTTGGTAGGTAAAACTGTATTCAACAGATGAAAGCGGTGTGTAGACATCGTACATCTTGAGGTCTGAAATCCCCAAAATCTTTGAACGAAGCTCAAGGTAACGATGCAAGAGGGGCAAATGCTTGCGAACTGCTGCTACCAAATTGTCATAAACACTCTCTGGAACAAAATTCGCCGCTAGGGCTGCATGACGAGCACTCTTATAGTTGCGAACTTTTGCTCGGTAGTTTTGCACCTTAACATTGGTTTGCAAGGTTTTGGCATAAGTATGTTGGAATTGTTCGTAAGTCGCATAAAGGGCTTGATAGGCACCACGGCGCACCTCACGATTTTTAGACTCCATCAAACGTGTGTAAGTTCCATGAGAGAGCTGCACTTCCTTACCATCATCGTCAAGAACATAAGGGAAAACAATATCCGCATTGTCCAAGATAGCGAAGGTTTCACTTGCCGAACCAAAGATTTCTCCAGCGCCAGCCAATAATTCTTCTTCGCGTTGTGAAAGAACGTGATCCTTGCCTTGCAAAAGCTTGTCAAAATAGTGTTGATAAACCTGCAATTTTGGTTGAGCTTCTAAAAAGTCAGCATACTGCTTTTCGCTAATTTCCATAAATTCAGGTTCATAGAATGAAAAGGCTTGGTCTAGCTGGCTGTAGAGTGTCATGGCCTTGGCATAGTACTCTTGGTACTTGGCTTCACGTGTATCTTGGTCATTTTTCATATGAGCATAAACGTAAAGCTTCTCCATCTGGCGTTCCATTTCAAGAGAAAATTCAGTGATTTCGAGTAGGCTATCCGCACTATCCAAGAGATGGCCTTCATACTGGGCTACTGTCTCCAATTGTTCTGTTAAATCTTTTAAGGCTTCTTCCCAAGCCTGATCAGTTGGGTAGATCGTTGATAGATCCCATGTATCTTTTTCATTTATTTCATTTCTTTGTAATACCATTAGATTCCTCCATCCTTTCTATTCTACCATATTTTTCAAGAAATATTGCTGATAAAAGGCTGGTGGATAAAGCTTTTGCCAATCATTTTGAGGATTTTCTTGATAATAGGTGTAAAAGTGCTGATAATAGCTATTCAAGTCTTGTTCAATCTGGAAAAATTTGCCCACTAGTGGTCTAATTTGGGGATACCATGCTTTTAGCTCATAAGTCAGGATATTCTCTCCCTTTTGATAGGCTTCTGCTTGTTCTTTCATCCAAAAAGGATTTTGATAATACAATTGTTGCCGGATATAGCGACAGATGTCCTTATCCTCAGAAACTGTAAAATGAGATATTTTTTGTTTCTTATAGGGAAGACGTAATATCTCCAGTAGACTACCGTGACCATAGGGAAATTCCTTGATTTGATAATGGAGTTTACCGCGGAGATCCTGGTAAATCAGGTATTTGAGCCTTAAAAGCTGTTTTTCCTTGTCTACTTCCCAAACATAAAAGCCCATATTTTGACTGAAATAGAGAAAACCTTCTTGCAGACGAGTCAACCGCTCCTTGAGCCAAAGTTTTTCTCCCAGCAACCACAGTACTTGGTAACCCTGACTACGATAGCCCTCGCTACGCTCTTTAAGAACTTTTTGAGGCAAGGGACTACACTGAACTTCTAGAGCTAGATTACCATTTACAAATACATCCGCAATCTGTTTAAGCTCTGGAAGCTGGTATTCTAATTGCACCTCTGCCTCTTTTTTCAACCAGTGATAAAGAAATTCTTTATTTGCTAGGTGTTCTGGACTTTCATTTTCAAAGGAAAAATCACAGTCTTTTAAGGATTTATGGGCAAAATGGGTCCGGACACTTGGTCCTTGACGCAAACGGAGCTGACCTCCACAAGCTGGGCAGGTGTATGCTTGCTTCTCAAGCTTATCTTCTAACACATTTACCAATTCTCCCCTAGTATCTCTCGCAACAAACATGATTTCCCTCCTTTTCTAGATTATTCGTAAAAATTAATAATTGTATTTTTAATTATAGAAGAAAAGTATAGTAAATCGAAATAAAGTATAGGCGAATTGATTGGGGAATTATAGTGAGTTGAAATAAGATATGAACAAATTTATTAGGGAAATCAAATTAATTTCTAGAAATACTTTAGCAGAAGTTATATACTATAGTAATTTCAATCTACTATAAAATTAAATTTCTATCAATAATTAAGAATTTATTTCGTACTATTCCCGTTTCATTTTACTATGCCATAATTAACAAATAATCTCCTAGTAATCAATGGACTACTAGGAGATTTTTTAAGGAATTCTATATAAGCTATAAAATCAAATACAGATTTTACTAAAAGATTAGATTAACTCATATATAAATTATGCTTCTTCGTCTTCTTTACGACGACGGCCTGCAAGACCAAGTCCAAGTACTGCACTTGCTGCAGCTGCTACCATAGCTACTGTAGAGTCTGCTGTACCAGTATTTGGAAGTTGTCGATCTTTATTTATTGTAGTTTCAGATACTGGAGTTCCATCTGACATTTCATTAGCACTGCCGTCCTTATGTGGCTGAGCTGGCATTTCTTCTGAAATACCATTCACACTACCTGTATAGGCTGGGACTTCTGCTGTTGGTGGCGTAACTACGTTGCCGTCACCAGCTGTACTGCTTGTACCTACTGGATCTGTATAGGCTGGAACTTCTGCTGTTGGTGGGGTAATCAAGTTACCTGCGCCATCTGTATTACTTGTACCTACTGGATCTGTGTAAGCTGGAACTTCGACAGTCGGTGGCGTAATGACATTACCTTCGCCATCTGTACTGCTGGTGCCTACTGGATCTGTATAGGCTGGAACTTCTGCAGTTGGTGGGGTAATCAAGTTACCGGCGCCATCTGTACTGCTTGTACCTACTGGTTCTGTATAGGCTGGAACTTCTACAGTTGGTGGGGTAATCAAATTGCCGGCGCCATCTGTACTGCTTGTGCCTACTGGATCTGTGTATTCTGGAACTTCTACAGTTGGTGGAGTAATGACATTGCCTTCGCTAACTGTACTACTTGTTCCTACTGGAGTTACTGCTTCAATTGCTTTAACTCCTGTAGTTTGAGCGCCATCTACGCCTTCTTGATCTTTCGCCTCATTGATAGCATTTACGGCTGCGAGGGCGGCTTTCGCTACTTCGGCTTTCGCTGCTGCTTTCTCATCGTCTGACAATTTAGCATTCTTATCAATTGAAGCAATCTTAGCTTCTGACGCTGTTTGGATGGCTTCTAGTGCTTTCTCTTTACCTACTGGAGTTACTGCTTCAATTGCTTCAACCCCTGTAGTTTGAGCGCCATCTACACCATCTTGATCTTTCGCCTCATTGATAGCATTTACGGCTGCGAGGGCGGCTTTCGCTACTTCAGCTTTCGCTACTGCTTTCTCATCATCTGACAATTTAGCATTCTTATCAATTGAGGCAATCTTAGCTTCTGACGCTGTTTGGATGGCTTCTAGTGCTTTCTCTTTACCTACTGGAGTTACTGCTTCAATT
>JAWETZ010000034.1:0-16734 GCA_032480835.1 Streptococcus mitis | reverse complement strand
CTTCTCCTACAATATCGACATAAGATACATTAAACTTCTGACAAATGATGTCTATTAATTCGGTAGAGACTGAACTCGTTCCATTTTCATAACGACTCAGACTATTTCGTGAAATACCTACAATCCGTGCAAATTCGTGTTGTGTTAAGTCATGTGTTTTACGTAAGGATTTTATGTTCTTTCCAATCATGGCAAACTCCTTTATTTTTATAATTCAATTATAGCATAAAAAAGCATAACGCACCAAAATTGGTGCGTTATCGACTATTTTTCCTAAATCTCTCTAAATTCTTCTCCAATTGTTCCTTATGAAGTTGATTTTTAGCTTCCTTTAATGTGTCGTCCAAAGTTTCTTCTCTATAAGTTGATTCTGTTTTTAGTTGTTCTGATCCTTGATCTGGAGTGAAAATGATATCTAGCAGTCGGTCTATTTTTTCAAGATCTTGGACAGACATATCAGATAGTCGATGAATTAGTTGCTTAAATACATCACTATTGTCTTGTTTTTTCTTAAAAAATGTTGTAAACATCTATAACCTCTCAAAAAAAGCAGCCTATTAGGACTGCTTAGTGTAATTCGGAAATCGCATCATAAATGGACTGCAATTTCTTATTATCTTTATTCTTTGTGTCAATCAACGTATGTAGCTCTTCAATTTTATTTTGACTACTTTGAATATCACTATTGTTATCCGCAATCAGCCTTTTAAGATGTTGCTGATAACTTGTATTGATATCTGTCTCTTTTCCTGTTCTAACCTCTGTAACTTTGGGTTTAGAACTAGGATTTGATTCCGTCACAGGTGCTTGTTTTCGCTTTTGAAAAGCTGCTTCATAATTTACATCATTATTTCCTTGATGATTTCCAAATAAGGCCGCAATTTTATCTGGATCTTCTTGATTTTCTGATTTACTTTCTAATGGTTAATTAAAATTCCAATCTTTTGTCATTCACTCATTTCATCCTTTCTAAATTCAGAATCATCGAATTGTCTTTCTTTACCAAAGGCATGGTCAAGAGCTTCTTCAAAACTCATGTGACTAATGCTTTGACGCCTTTTGAACGTCGCAAACATCGCTGTCTCTAGTTGCTCTTTGTATGCAGCTAGTTTTTCTGTCTCTCTTGCTACCTTGTTTTCTTGCCTAGTGACCTTTTCTTCTAAGCGTTCGATTATGGTCATATACGGTCCTCCTTCATTCTAATATTAGCTAAAACATCTTGATTTTGTTATCACAATTCTAAACATTGAGAGGTTTGTCTTACTGGTGGATTTCCAAATGTCTCTTTTGCAGTCTTAAACATCAATTGTAAATCTGATTTCTTTTCTCTAAGAATATCGTTCCAGTCTCTTTTTTCTTTCCCAGATTCATTATTAGGTAAATCCAGTAAAACGGGAAATCCTGATTGAGATAACTTATCAGAAAAATCTTTTCCTGCATCATCACAATCTACCGCAAGTGTCAATAAATCAGGATGATTATCAAAATAGCTTGTGGTATCACGAATCGTATTGATTAAAGGCAATAACTTTGAAGGTATTACTGTATCTAAAAATTCCAATTTCTGATTTTCTTCAGCTATTAGTCGTAAAGTTTGATAAGCAACAACAGACCTTTTTAATCCCTCCATAGATACCAAACGAACATCAGATAGACTTTGTTGATGAAGTTCGTAATAGCTCATCAAGTCGATGAACGATTCACAAAAGACCAGTCTATTTGGTTTACCAATGTCAAAGGATATTCCAACATGTCCATGGCTTCCTTTTAGAATCGTTTTTAACCTCTCTCTAGGAAGAGAGTGATTCTTATATATCCCTTGTAAGCTTGCTGCCTGCAGCTTGTGACGATGATTAAAGCTTTTAAAAACAATAACAGGTTCAACTGTTTCATTTGTTTTCCAGCTGGCTTGTGCTATCAATCCTTGTTGAATCATCTTTTTTACGATTTCTTCTGAGATTCCTCTACATTCTGTTAAATAATATCTAGCCAGACTACAGTTAGAATCTTCTACTCTCTTTAAAGGATAATAAAATGGTCTCTCTCTTTTTTCTTGAACAGCTTCTTTTTGAAAAGGTTCTTCAGAAAGAAAGGCTAGAGCTTCTTTAAAGGAAATCCCCTTAACAAGTTGAACAAAATCAATGACATCACCTTGAATATCTCTTGAAAACCATTTAAAAGTATTGGTAGTTGAAAAAATCCGAAATGAATCGTGTTCAGGATGTTCATAGACACTGCTAGAAACTTGTTTAAAGGAGATACCTAAACGATTGGCTACATCAAGAATTGAAATTTTCTTACATTCTTCTATTTCCATGCAATATCATCATTTTGTCGTAGTATTTGGCAATGATGGAACAGATGAGGATTCTTCTAAAGTTTTGGGAGTTGCCTTATCTAAATCATCTAACCCAGATTTCCAAACCTGTACTTGGTTGACCAATAACTTACCAGGTAGTTTAGAATAGGACAATTTAACAGTTCTGGTTTCTGTCTGATTAGTCTTTGATTGGTTGGCGTTCTTTAAATCAGATACATAGATTACATTATAAGAGACCATGGCAATGGCTTGATTCGTAGTCTGATTGACAAAGATATCAGCTTTTTCAAAATGATAATCCAAAATATAGTCCTTATACACTTGGTTCATGGCATCATTTTGACTTGACAATTCTTGAGAATAAGCCGATTCAGTCATATAAGGTTGAATACGTGTATTATTTTCTCCGAGCTTTTCTTTCGTATAGTACTGAGTCAAAAATTCTTTTACAGTATCCGATGACAAAATGCTGGCTTTATCTTCTGCTTGTTTGTCCTCTACAAGTTTAGCTGCAGCCAATTCAATTTCTTTGCGACTTTGTTTAGCAGTAGAATGTTGACCAGCAGTATATCCCATCATAAGAATAAAGCTAGTTGCGGCTACTGCTCCAACACTAATTAAGGCTTTAGTTTTGACTTTATTTAACATCTTAGACCTTCTTTCTATAAAAACTAGGTCAAGCATACCAGATAAATCTTGAAAAAAGTATCACAATAGAAAAAGGACTCTACATTGAAAAAGAATCCTTAATTTTTTATAATACTATCAAATAATTGTCTCAAATTCACCGAGCTGATCACAGGAAAAACGAGGCCTGACTAAAACAAGCGCACGGCATTTAAACCCCCAAAAAAACCGAAATGCGTTGAAAGCGTATGATCAGTTTTATCATGACTAGATAATAGATGATGAAAATCAGGAATATCCAAAATCACATTCTTATGAAAACTCTTTTGAACTTTTGAAAAACTTATGTTAGTCATGTTTTAGAACTCTTCTCACAACAACCAACTCCCCATCCTTGATTTCCCAGACCTGGTCAAATCGTTCTAACGCCTCTTCTTGACGGTGGAGGGTGATGATAACAGCACTTGGCAAGCTGAGAACCTTGTCCAATTCCTTTTGAAACTGGCTAGCATCCAAGGCAGAAAAAGGCTCATCCATGATAATCAGCGGACTCTGACGATTTTTCTCACGATTAAGATACATGCGTTGTTGCTGTCCACCTGATAGAGATTGGGGTGGTGTCTTTTCAAACTCCTCATCCCTGAAATTCTCATCTAAAGTCTTGAAAATGGTGACATTATTGTCATAAGAAGAAATAAAAGTATGCTCCTGCTGCAAAATCATACCAAATTTGCCCCAGAGTTGATGAACAGGGAGATGATCAAGTAAGATTTCGCCTTGAAAATCTCGGTCAGTCCCGTTTAAAATGTTGAGCAGACTACTCTTTCCAGAACCATTTTCGCCGATGAGGGCAATCTTGTCTCCCTTGCGAATTTCAACGTGGGGAATAGTCAAGCTAGACTCCCCCAGTCGCTTGGTGATATGGTTTAGCATCAGGGTCTCGAAAGACATCTGAGGTGCCTGAACAGAGGACGGACGGCTGACAATTGCTTGAAAACTTTGCACCACAGGTTTGACCGACTCCAGCATTTGCAAGTCGTATAGGATTTCCTGAATTGGCTCCGAAAAAGCAGTGATATAGCCAAAGCTAGCCACAACCTCAGGAATGCCCAACTGCTGGGTGGCAAGGGAGTAAGCGAGATAAGCGAAAAGGACAATGCTGATAAACTCAAAGGAAAGCCCCGTCAGCAGGATACCCATGATTTTGGTCAAACCATAGCCCAGATACTTATCCTGCAAGGTGTTTAGAGCATTTCGTTGCTGGTCCTGAAAGCCAGACAAGGTGACTTGATTGACCAGATGGTGTCCCTTGAGCAAATCCTCCAAAGTACGATAGTAATTTCCCTGCTTTTCTAGATAAACCTGCCGACGTTGGGCGGTTAACTTCCCCACAATCTTGGGAATTTGAATACTGACAGCTGTCGAAACAAGCAAAATCAAAGCGACCAAAGGATTGATGGTGCGACTAATCACCACAGTGTAAATGAGAATCCTCAGAATTTGCTTGATAAAACTCATAAGAGGTGGTAGGTAGTCCTTCTCCAAGGAATCTAGGTCGTTTGATTGATAGGAAATGTACTCTGCCACCGTTTTCTGCTTGAAATCGTGGTGTCCCAGCTCCAAAAGCGCCTGAAACCAGTCATTTTTAAGATGAGTGGAAAAGAGAATTGCCTGCTTCCAATCCAAACGCATCTGGATATAGTTGCAACCCAGATAGCACAACACCGCCAGGCAGTAGCCATACAAGGCAATTTGATAATGCCCCCTAACCAATTCCTGGGTGAAATAGGGTAGCAAGGCAGTGCAGACATTGGAAATACCACCAAAAACCAGATTAAAGAAAAGATACCAACGCAGCGGTTTAAGATAAATCTGCATAGACTATACTCCTTGCTAAAGCTGTTTTTTTGCATATCGTAGAACAATTTCTACTGTCTCCCGATTCTGATAATGCAATACCAGGACATTGCGTACAATAATTAGAAATCGCACATGTACTACAATTCTTACTGTTTTTTAAAGTGTATTTTGCTATCTTATTGAAAGCCGATCTATTCCATATTTCTCTGATAGGGGTCAGATATATATTTCCAATACTCCTACTGTAAAGAGAACATGGTTGTACTGCTCCTAAACATGTTATATATAGTGATAACTGCACAGAACTACACGTTAAAAAATTTTCATTCTTATGAACAAAAGTAACACCATTTATTTCATCTATTTTTTTCTGTATTGGAATTAGTTGTTTTAGAGTCAACGATTTCACTCTAACCTCATTTCCTATCGTACCTCTCCTTGGAACAATTTGGGTATCAACCTTATATTTGAAATTATTTTTCTTACAAAAATCATATACTTTATCAATGGAGTTAATGTTTTGTAAAAATAGAGGTGTTTTTACCTCTACTAGAATATCAAATTTCTTTAATAATTCTAGATTATGAAGACATCTTTCCAATGAACCTTTTTTATTGGTAATCTGATCGTGAATCTCTTTATCCATTGAGAATATTGTACAAGAAATATAATCAATATATAAATCTGACAAAATTGCAATGCGTTGCTCATTCAACATTGACACATTTGAATAGATAATTACATTGAAAAACATTTCCCTAGCAATCTTAATATATTTCATAGCAAAAGGATGTGCAAACACTTCTCCTCCTGTAAAAACAATTTCAAATGTACCTAACTCTCGTAATTGAACTAAGAGATTTCTAAAAGTATCTAAATCAAATCCTTTCTGATTATATTCTGAAATGTAACAATGTTCACATCTCCAATTACAAAACGAAGTTATTTCAATCGTTACTGAGTATAAATTACGATTTTCTCGGTATAATTTTATAACATCTGTTATATCTTTAATAGTTTCAGTCATGCATATCACAACTCCTAAAAAGGTAAGCAAAGAACGATACAAGTTAAAATTATTTAATCATCCTTTGCATTACCTTTAGCAACATCTAATCAAAAGTTGATTAGTTACTACTTGTGTCAACAACAATATGAGAACTTCCACCACTACATAGTGCTGACTTTCTACTACTGATAACAACTGTTGGTGCTTTAACAACCAATTGTGGTTTTTTGAAAACTTTAGTCATGAACCCTCTCTCCTTTCCCATCATGTAGTACTTATATGCCTCTCTCCAGAGGAATTAAAAATAACACTTCATATCTCTCTAACTAAAAATTAACAATAAAAACTCGTTATACCAATGCCAGAATAATAGTCTTGATTAACATACCTTGCTCTAGCTACTTGACGCTCAGATTTTAAACATCCCCAAAGAGATTTATCCTCAAGTAATGCTATACCACTACATCTATTGCAATACTTATTAAGTGGGCAACTTGGGCACTTCTCCAATTCGCTAAATTTCTTATTTTGAATCTCGTGTAAAGTAGTAGAATTTAACCAAATATCCTTGATGGAAGTGTTTAATATATTTCCAATAGGCATGTTTAAATTATTACATGCTAAAAAATTTCCATTTGATTCAATAGTACAACTGTATCTTGTTGCATTACAGACATACATACTTGAATTATTTTCGAAACATCTAAAATTTCTAATTGTGTCTATTTTTACTATATTCTCATTTAAGAACTGATCACTCACACGAAATATAGACGGGGTGGCATTACCATCAGTTTTATAAAAGATATTCGTTGTAGCTAAATGCTTAAAATTCATATTTTTACAAAACTCTGACACTTCATCAATACAATTTTGGTTGGTAGTAAGAATAATCTGTTTAACTTCTACTGGTATATCGTATTCTTTTAATAAATTCAAATTGGCTACCGTTTTCTTCAGTGAACCTTTAACTGAAGTTATTTGATCATGGATATTTTCATTCATTGAAAACACCGTACATGATACTTGAGAAATATTCAATTCAGCTAACGCCTTAATTATCTCCTCATTCAACAATGAAACATTCGTAAACAATTTAACATCAAAGAACATCTCTCTAGCATCTCTAATAATTTCCAATGTATCTGGTCGTGTAAATATCTCACCACCTGTAAAGAGCAATTCAAACGTCCCCATCTCTCTCAAATCCTGAAACAATTCATAAAGACATTCTCTTGAAATCCCCTTAGTGACATACGAAGGAAGATAACAATGCTTACACCGCCAATTACACCTTGTTGTTAATTCTATAGTAACAGATAGTAATGTTTTGTTTTTTGAAGCTAAAGCGTATATATCATTATCATAGAATTCAGAGTTCATAAATTAGTCCATTCTCTAAGAGTTCTAGTACAAACTCATCTACCAGTGACTTAATTTCAGAAATGTCACAGCCATATATCTCAGAAAGGCTTAGTAAAACTTGATTATAAGTCCTCTGCTTGGAAAAAGAAAGCCAAATATCTTTTGAGGAATCTTCCAGTAAAAACATTTTATTTATCTGTTTATCCAAAATATAAACTACTTCTGTCGTTGGCTCCATTTGCCAGGCCAAGTGTCTCGAATAATAATACCTCATTGATAATTCTGAATCTGCTGTACTAATTGCTGTTAGTTCAGTTTCCATCAATTCATATTTCTCTAAACTAGCCATTACTATCCCTCCCTTACTTCAAATTGAATTTGTAAGCTTACGAGCATAGTTTATCACTTTATAAATCTAATTCTATTTTGTCCCAAATCTGCACTTTCATTTATCATCTGATAAAGGTGCTAATATTTTAATTAAATGCTCCTCATATCTTTCTGCAAGTTTCTCACATTCTGCTGCGCGCATAAATCCAATTACTTTTCTCATTTTTAGGATTGATTTTGTTGTCTGTTCTTTTTTAAATTCATAAAAAGAGCGTGCATATGTAAAAATCAACCGTTCATAAATTTCGGATTCATCAAAATAAAAATGCGAAATTTGTTTTTCAAAATATTTTGCATCCGTTAGATAATCTCTTTCAATACAAATGATAAAAGCATTTAGAGCCATACTAGCGATTACTCTTCTATAACTAGGTATGTCATGATAAAACTCAGTTCTATGTAACATCTCTTTAGATAATAATAGAAATGTTTCATGATTGAAAATATACATGATATTTCCAAATAATAAAATTTCAAACATTCCCCAATAATCAACACTAAATAAGTAATCGGTTATTCTGTTTATATCCGTATTGCTGAAATATTCTTCGTTAGAAAGTTCTTGTAATTTTATTTTTAAAAAAATAATTTCGATTGTTGAAAAAATAGATAAATCATCATTTTCCATGAGTTTAATCAACATTTTATGTAATTTAGCCACGTTTCTCTTAAGGAAACACTGCTAAACTTCATCTATAAGTTGATAAAAGTGATCTCTTTTAAAATCATTAGCTGCAAACATAAATTCCTCGATGGGAACATTTATCTGTTCAAGAGCCAACAAAAATTTTGTTATCGTTAAATCTGTCTCCCCCTTTTCAAACCTAGACAGCTGTGAACGTGATATTCCTTTGTGCTCAATCTCTCTAAGAGTAATTTTTCTTGATTCTCTAAATAATTTATATATTTCTCCAAATTTTTTTAACATCCTATACCTCCATGAGCAAATATGGGACAAATCTCAAATAAAATCTATCCATGTGATAAAATATGACTAGATTATACCATAATAATTAAAGTTTTTATTAATTTATTAAAGGAGGTTTCACATGAATATTCCCAAAAGAAGATTCATAATGATTTTACTTGAAATCATCATTATCATCGCCTTATAATTACAATTCTGTAATTTAGCGCCTATATAAAAAACAGCTGAACAACCTTGTTCAACTGTTTTTTTACTCTCTTTTCCAACTGATAATTTTTAAAATACCAAAGACAAGAAAGGCTAGATTAAAAGTTACATAAAATACTGTAAAACTGATCAGACCATTCTGAGATAAATCTTCCATATAAAGGGTCGGTGCAGTAAAGAATAAATAAATTCCATAGACCTCCACGAAAATAAGAAAACTGATAAAACCAATAAGGAAAAGTCCACTGGCAATAAGAAAGAGTCTCCATAAAAGAATGAGAATTCCTCCTACTGCTAAAAAAATTACTGGGATAAGGAGTAAATCATTCATGACTTTCTCCTTCCTAATCAATCAATTGACGATAATGGGTGGCAAGAGAGGAATCAAACTCTTCTAATTTTTGAACTAAGTCCAAATACTCCTCTTTTTCATGTTCTTCAAAGTCCACACCTCGATAATTTTGAAGAGTGATTTCCAATTGGCTAGTGAGTTCTCGTTTAGAAAAACTGTAATCGCCTGTCACTTCCTCATAATGTTCCTTTAACTCCTTGTAGGCTTGGTATTCTTCAGGTGTTTGAAATCCCTGTACCAAAGCCTCTTCTAATTGATAATAGGTATCTTCCATCATAATCGTTACCTCGTTTCTTTCTATCTTTATTTTACCGCGCTTTTCTTTTCTTGTCCGCTATTTGTATCTATTTTTTAATCTAATTCAAAAGAAAGTTGTTCTTGCCTTTCTTTTCCTTTTTCGTGGAATTGTCTTAAGGCCTGATCAATAATATCTAAATCCGTTTCTGTTTCAATCAATGGCGCGAGTACATCGTATTCGGCCTTTTTAGTTTGATAATCCTCTTCCTTTGGAAAATTTTTCTCAATTTCAACTTTAGCAGTAGTCAATTTATCCTTTAATTCATCCAATAAGTTCTGAGTTTTCACTTGGTCCTCCTTAATGTGATCAATCGTATGCTGAAGCCTTTGAATCGTCCCCAAAGGAGAATACAAATCTAAACTGACAGAATATTGATTTTCTCCTACAATCTTAACAGAGAAGGTTTCAGGAAGAGGTTGATTTGTTGAAAGACTAAGCATTTTAATGTCAAATCCTCGATAGCTTGCTAGGGTACGGAATTCTTTAATATCAGCTTGATTATGACGGATAAGACGGTGTAGGGATTCCCCTGCTTCAGCTCGTTGCTCAAAAACTTGCTTGCCTACTGTCATAGAAAATGCCTGGTCTTTCGACATTTCAGACTGTTGAATGTCGCCTTCATACTTGCTTAATCGTTTCTCAAGAATGGGCATATTTTCTTCACAGTAGGAGATTGTATGACGATAGTGATCCTTGCTGCGTTGAAAGGCACGTCTTTGATTTTCTAATAGTGTCAAATCATTCTCTAGTTCCATCTTATATTTAAGATAAGGATTACCTGTTGCTAGTGCCTTAAAATCAGAAGCTGTCATTGTCTGTTCATCAATATCTTCTGCAGCACGAATCGGCTCCTTAGAAGTCATAATCTGCTTAATATAACGGAGTTTGTTCTCCTGAGTTGCCCATAGATAATTATCAAATGAACCTTTGGTAATATAGTGGTAAATATCCACTTCCTTGTTTTCATTTCCCTGTCGGATAATCCGTCCATTGCGTTGCTGAATGTCACTTGGTCTCCACGGTACATCCAGGTGGTGAACGGCTTTCATCTTGCTCTGAACATTTAAACCTGTTCCTCCTTTTTCAGTTGAGGCAAAGAGAATCCGCACCTCTCCTGCATTGACCTTTCGAGACAAACTATTCTTCTTTTCATCACTATTGGCATCATGTACAAAGGCAATTTCCTTACTAGGGATTCCTCTATCAACTAATAAAGCCTTTATTTCAGAATAAACATCAAAGCTATTATCCTTTTTCTTAGGTGTTCCAATATCTGAAAAAATCATCTGAGTAGCCTTATTTTTCATTCCTTCACGATAAATTCTCTCAACATTATCCACTACCTGAAGCAGTTTATGATTGTCTGCTAGACTATAGCTAGAGTCCAATAAACGCATATCAATAGCTAGTTTACGTGCCTAACCTGTTATCTTTAACATGTTATCCTGACTCGGATCAACTGTTCCACATTTGACCATATCTGACCTCATAACTAATTCTTCTAAATAGAGTTTCTGGTTTTCAGTTAACTCACTCTCAATAGGGATAATATGAGCTTCTGGAACAGGTAAATCCAACATATCTTGTGTTTGAATGTCGGCTGTTTCTTTATAGATTTTCATCAACTCAGGTAGATTGACAAACTTTTTAAATCGTTTCTTAGGCTGGTACTTATCCCCTGTAGGAGCTAATTCCATAGAGTTTTGAATTTCTCCAAAAGCACCTACCCAAGAGTCAAAATAATCAACTTGATAGCGTTTTAAGATATCTGGTTGAATATAGTTCATCATAGTATACAACTCACTAATAGAATTGGAAACAGGTGTTCCTGTCGCAAAGACAATATTTTTAAAATCATGTTCTTCCTGAATCTGTCGAACCTTCATTTCCATATCCACATTCTTCTTAGACGTTGTATTAGTAATCCCTGCTACATTTCCAAGTCCAGTAATCGGACGTATATTTTTAAAGTGATGTGCTTCATCCACAAAGAGAAAATCAATCCCTAGGTTCTCAAAATCAATAAAACTATCACGATTGAAGCGTTGGAGTTCTTCCAATTGTCTCTCAAGACCACTTATTGATTGTTCTGCTTCTTTGACAGTATACTTGTTTTCAGAATGTGTTTTAATCTCTCGTAGTTCATTGAGTTTATCCTCGATATAATTCATCTGTCTTTCCTTACTGACAGGGATTTTTTCAAATTGAGAATCCCCAATGACAATGGCATCGTAATCTCCTGTAATAATACGTGACACAAATTGTTTTCTTCTCGCCTTTACAAAATCTTTCTTAGTAGTCACAAAGACCTTTTTAGTAGGGAAAAATTTCATGATTTCTTGACCAAATTGAGCAGACAAACTAGAGGGCACCACATACAAGGGCTTATGAACCATCCCCAACTCCTTTAATTTAAAGCCAGCACCAAGCATGGTCAAGGTCTTTCCTGAACCTACCTCATGAGCTAATAAGGCTCTTTTTTCTTCTACGATTCTTTGAATGGCATTCTCTTGGTGAGGACGAAGACTGATGTTTTGTGCCAAGCCATCAATGACTAGATGGCTACCGTCATACTCTCGACTAACCGTTCGATTATAAAGACGATTATAGCTTTCCTCAATGACTTGTTGAACTTCTGGATACCGTGAGACAAAATCTTGAAAGAGCTCTTGTAAATGCTGCTCTTTCGCTCTTAGAACAGAAGTTTTTTCCAAATCTGTGATGGTCTTTTTCTTTTCTCCTTCCGTAATAGTCATGGTAATCGTCGGTTGGTTCGAATTAAGTAAATTCTCAAAAATCTTTCTTCCTGTATCATAACGTGACCCACTGACTCCAAGACTACTATCTTTGGCACTTGGATAGCGATAAGCAAATGATGTCCTTAAATGAACCTGCCCATCAACAGGATTCACTTCAATGACTTGTTCAACATCAGGCGAAGACAATTCAAATTCACGATTGGTAAAACATTCAAAGGCAAATTTACCATAAACGGATTGAGGAATCCAACGTGACCCTATTTTGAACTCAATATCTGCCAGATGAATCCGCGGAGGGCGAACAGATTCTAACAAATCTAAAGCGTGGTTCCAATCATATTCTTGGTTGTTTTCCTCCACTAATAGTTGAACTACTTCTATCTTGTTGAGAATATCTCCTGATAAAAACTGGTTCTTAGAAAGATATTTTCTTTCTCCTCTTAAATAGCTTTCTGGATCCATTAAAATCTGGTCACCTAACTCATCTAAAATAGCAGCTTGGCTATGTTCGGGATAAATTGATACCATATAGTCTAAATCAACCCCTCTACCATCCGATAAACTAGAGTTTAAGGCATCTAGAGCAGTTGAAACTCTTGCAATCACTCTCTCTGGCCTAACCAATGCTTTCTCAAAGGCTAAAGATTTTTTATATTTTACTTTCTGGTCTTTAGAATCGATGTATTCATCTTCTAAACTTGCTAGTAAAGAATACTTATCGTCACTATCAAATAAGTTCCGATTAACGGAGGCATTCAAGTATCCAAATTGACTTACAAAGCGGTCATAGTCATGATTGAGTTTACTAAGTAATACCTGAAAATCTGTCCGACTATAATCTTGATGACGTTGAATTTCAATTAAGGATTGATAGGTCACTCTCAAATCAACCATGCCCTTAATGCGACTAATATCCTTATCCGATAAGGGACTTTCATAAAAGACAGTTTTTTTGAACAGTCCCTTATATTTCCCTCTTTTACTCGCTTCTTCTGACTTGTAAACATCTAGTGCTTCCTCATCTGTCAAATGAAGTTGCACGAATCGATCTATTTTATGTTCAGACAAAGAACTGTCCCAAGCTTTAAAATCTCCCTTCTCATCCACATAATAACTAATTTCGTCTACTTTTGAACTTTTCCGAATGCCATGCGTATCTCGGTAATAAATTTGATTTCCCTCATATCCAAAAGAATAAAGCGCTAAGTCCTCACGTATACGACTTGGGATAGAATTATCCACTTCTTCTTGGATAAAAACAGGTGCTTTCAAAGAATTGTCAATTTGTTTAGGTTCTTCCACATTTTCTAACGCTTCCATAATGTCAGTAGCTAATGTTTCTGAACCCCCCTTAACATTGAGGGTTCCTCCATTAAAATTCCGTACCTCATATTCACCCAAAACTTGTGTATTGTATTTCCCATCAAAATAAGGATTGATCCAGACACGCTTATCCTCCTCAAAGGGAATAGAACCACTAAAAACAAGTTCCTCCTCATTAAGATTCTTTGCTTGATTCTTTTGAAAGAAGAGGAGATCTGTAGTCACTCGAGTACCTGCAATCTTTTTAAAAGCCGTATCCGGCAAACGAACTCCCCCTAAAAAATGAGTGTTGGTTTTAATCTCTTGTAAGACATTATCTGTCCGTTTATCCATTGTCCCAATAGATGAGATAATCGACACTTGTCCTCCGTCTCTTACTAAATCAAGTGAGTGTTTGACAAAGTAATCATGAATCATATAAGGTTTATCATAGTTTTTATCGGCAATGCGAAAATTTCCAAAAGGAACATTCGTTAAGATTAAATCAAAACTATTATTTTGATAGGGAACTTCTTCAAATCCTCGAACTTCAATATGGGTATTGGGGTGGAGTTGTTTTGCGATTGCACCTGTCACACTGTCTAATTCAACTCCATAGAGTTCTGACCTCTCTCGTATACTTCTAGGCATAGCCGCAAAGAAGTTCCCAGTTCCCATAGAAGGATCTAATATCCTTCCTCCCTCAAAACCATCATCCAGTAATTTTTGCCAAATCTGGCGAATAATCATTGGGTCTGTATAATAGGCTGTGAGAGAACTTTGTTTCATAGTGGAGTATTCTGATTTACTTACTAAACTCTTAAGAGTTAAACGTTCTGTTTCATACTTTGGATTGAGTTCATCGAAAAATTCATTGGCAAGACCGCCCCAGCCGACATACTTGGCTAGTAGCTCTTGTTCTTCTGGATTCGCTTGTCGTCCCTCTTTTTCTAATCTTTTAACAAGTTCAATTGCGGCTATATTCGTTTCAATTTTTTCTCGATTTGTCTTAGGATAAAAATCCTCTAAATCATCTGGAAAAACAAAATCTTGAACAGGGATATCCAACTCTTCTATACTTGAACTAAGTGGTGTTGATTCTGTTTTCTTCTCCTTTTCTTCATCCAGATAGGAAAACAAATCTATTTCCTGATTTTCACTTGATGAATCCATCTCAAGCTCTGAATCTTCTTTTTCAAGTTCTACATGAGACAATACTTGTTCAATCTCTTCCAAACTGTTCAAGTATAAAATAGGATTCTCTTCAAATAACAGGTTGGAATCATTGAATAGCTCTAGGCGAACTAAGTCATTTAACTGTGCATTTTCAATCGAAACCAACTGAAATACTTGTCCTTTATAACTTACTTGTGAACCGATTGGATATTCCCTCAAAGCTTCTTCTACAATTTTATCTACTTTAGATAGGGAATGAACTTCCACATTTTCTTCTACCTGGTCAATATTATCTAAAGGTAAAACCGCTTCCGTTACTTGCTTAGACTTTTCTCTTATAGCCTTTACTTCATCAAAATGAGTAATAACCTTCAGCTTTTGTGTCAGTGGGAGTTGTGTGTAGTTTTCTTCATGATTAACAAGATCCGTAACGGTATCTAAAGTAGCCATCAATTCTGAACCCAAATAGGCTAGAACATCTCCCTCTTTTTCCTCAAAATGAATCTCAAGAACTTCTTTTTTAATCTCTTTTGAATCAACCATTAGAAGAAATTCCTCTATATCTCTACTAATACGGTCAGATAGATTATTCGCAACCCGATAGACATTGACTAAATTGACATCCTGATTTTGATGACATACAAGCTCACTTAATGGTTCTAACTTCTCTTTTTCAGATTGGATGTGAAATCGAGTGGAAAGGTTATAGGTTGCGACTTCTAGCACCAAGTTTTTCTCCCAATTGCTTAATTGAGATAATTTATCTAGACCTGCTTGTCCAAAATTTCTTGTGTAACTTTCTAAATCTTGGTCATTATTTTCAGAACTAGCCTCTAGGAAAGAAATAATATCTTGATGAAATGAATAGACATGAGGTATCTCTTTTATCTTGCCCTCTTCAGTCAAAAAATTCTCTACCAAGTCCTGCCATTTCTCATCAAAATGTTGCGCTTGATAACGAAGAAATAGGTCCATTTTCTCCCTATCTTTTGGAATTGTTCCACGAAACATAGCCAATAATTTCATTACTTCCATACTCGCTCCTTTCATCTATACGAAAATAGGAGAATCACATGATTCCCCTACAACTCTATCTCCATTTCAACCTTTTGAGGACTGGTTTCTAAATCACTAGACAAAAGAGAAATAGAATCTGTTCTCATGTAGTAAGTATATAAGTCTTCTAGGTCTTGTTCGTTTTCAATCCCTGTTTCAATACTAATAAGAGCCTGTATAAATTCCTTGTAGTGACTCTCCATCATATCTGAAATCTTTTGTTTCATTTCCATAAATACTGAAGACGGTTCAGTTATACTTGTTTGGTCTATGTCTTGTAAATCCTTTTCTAAGGGATTGGTTCCTTCTTCTACTTCCACTAAATCTGAACGTCCATCACCATCAGAATCTGCGCTAAGAGGATTGGTTCCTAGCGCCAATTCTTGAGCATCAGTTAATCCATCTTGATCCGAATCACGTTGATAAATGCCTTCCATATACTTCCTTCTTTCTTAGTTAATCTTTTTTCACTCCAATCCTACCAAATATTCCTTGAAAGAAGTATCACAACAAAAAAAGAGAACGAGCCAAAACTGCGTTCTCCTGAAAATGATAAAAATATATTTTATGCCACAAAAGATATGTAAACTAATCTTTTAAATAATAAAAAAGTTCCGACGTTTGTAAATGTTTTGAGTAAATTGAAATTACTTTTTGACCTTTTGGAAATACTGTCTTTCTCTTCAAATCTAATAAAGATTGAGGAACAATTTTCCTTGATGTCTCTTTCAATGTTAATGCTAGTATCTGTTTTCTTGTACGTAAAGCATAATCAAACTCCAAATACAAATAACGTCCTGAACCAGTTAGATGAACATGCTTTCCCAATAACTCCTCAATGGATCCTAAAACTTGTAACTTTTGCATTGTGGTTCCATCTTTTTTTATTTTCAACTCATCAATTATGACATGCCTATTTAAACAATCGTCAAAGAAACTGCCTGCACCTTTTCGGTAATCAACACCACATAGGTGCATGAAATTAGGGGTATTCGGATTTTATGGTGGAAAAGGGCTTATAAATCACCCTTCTCCAAATTCTTAATAAGTGTGGAAAAATCGACACCTAAGTTGTCTGTAATGTC
>JAWETZ010000033.1:0-17568 GCA_032480835.1 Streptococcus mitis | reverse complement strand
AAGAGTTTCAAGTAGAACCAGAAGAGTTACGAGGAATTTTAAATGACTATGCAGAACTAAGAGAAATAGGGCAGTTTTGAGAATAAATAGAAAGATAATGAGGTGATGTTATGAACACAATAGATAAAGTCAAGCAATGGTTTATTGACCGTGACCTTGAAAACGGTGGACGGTTAGACAAGCAGTCACTTAAGATCAGCGAGGAGTTCGGTGAGTTATGTGCAGGCTATCTTAAGAAGAACGAGAAGCTGACCAAGGACAGTATCGGATACTGTGCAGTCGTGATTGTCGGTCTGGCCTTGTTGATTAAAGCTGATGTACATAAGATTTTTGATGAAGTTTTTAGCGACGAATACTATGTCATAGAAAGTCTGGCCTTTTTGAATAGGGTAATCAGCAATATTCAGTTATCAAATGGATTCACAAATAAAGATATGTATATAATCGATTTAACTCGTTCAATTTATTGGTTAAAATCAATCAGCAATGCTCTCGGATATAACTTCGATGAATGCTTCGAACTGGCTTACCAAGAAATCAAAGACCGCAAGGGTCGTTGGATTGACGGCACGTTCGTCAGAGAGGAGGATTTGGGATAATGCTGAGATTTAGAGGATTATCTGTTGATGAATACAACGAAGAGGAAGGGAAATGGAAATATGGATACTTGATTGAAGATAAAGGAGATTCATTTATTATCAATCAAGTTATTGAAGCTAACGAACAGTATATAACCATTGGTTCTTGGTGTCCAGTAAATCCAGCAACATTAGGACAATCAACAGTCCTTTTTGACAAAAATGGCATGGAAATCTTTGATGGTGACATAGTCAAAATGGCCAAGGATGTCTATTCTGAACAGACTTATTACGAGGTTGTAAGACATTGTAGCGGAGCGTATCGTCTTGAATCCAAACAACACGGATGTGAATTGTGGCTACGACATACTGATTGTGAGATTGTGGGGAATGTATACGAAAACAGAGATCTTTTGGAGGATAAGGAATGAAACCAGAAATAATTGACAACGTAAACAAACCAAGCCATTACCAAGGTAGATACGGCATGGAATCTATCGATGCTTTAAGGAATTTCATGACACCAGAACAGCTGAAAGGCTTCTATCTTGGGAATTCCTTGAAGTATCAATTGCGGTTTCAGAAGAAAAACGGTCTTGAAGACTTGAAAAAAGCCAGAAAGAATCTTGATTGGTTGATTGAGGAGATGGAACATGAGTGAATACGCATTGTACGAAGGCGACACATTCATTACCATGGGGACACTTGCGGAGATCAGCAAAGAAACAGGAATTGCTGAACGGATGTTGAAGTATTATACTTTCGCATCAACGCAGAGACGACACCCGAATGGTAGAGCTGTCGTAAAGATTGAGGTGGATGATGAAGGATAACAAGTTCGGAAATCAAATTAGATTGTGGCGAAAAGCCAAAGGTCTAAAGAAAATTGAGGCTGCTAAAATCTTTGGAGTTACCCCAGAAGCTATTTGGTATTGGGAAAGCGGAAAAGCACAACCGCAAGATGGGGATATGTTTGTTATCTGCGAAAAATTGAATCTTGACCCTCGTATGTTTTTAAGAAAAAAGACAAACCCTTTTGCAGAAATGCTAAAAAGAAAGCGATGCGAGTTGGGATTGACTCAAAGTGATTTGGCTACTAAATTAGGATATCGCAGAGATACGATAGCCAAGTGGGAAGCAGGCAGTAGCATTTCTAAATGCGCATTGGAAGATATCTGTACTTTCTTTGGAATTGAGATTTCAAGAGAGGAAATAAAAGTCAATGAATAAAAGAATTAAGAAGAAGATAGCTAAACGGCAGATACAAGAAAAGCAAGAAGAATTAGAAGAACAACTACGGAAATTAAGTCCTGAAGAAATTGAAGCTATAGCTAAAATGATTAACCAGGCAGTTTCTAATATTCGCAAGGCTTTCTCTCAGATATTTGATAACTTGTTTACATTTTTTAAAAACTTGGAGGTGGAAATTGAAAAAATTGAGCGACGAAGAACTCAAAACGTTAGACAGAGAACTTTTCAAATTTCAAAACATTCAACGCACAATAGACTTAAGAAGGCTAGAATTAGAAACCAGAAACCCAGATGCTCAAAGTGGACCTACTGTAGGAATAAGCAAACCTACCGAAACTATCGCAATCAGAATCGCGGATGATCCGACTTTAAAATTTCTTGAAGGATTTAAAGGGATTATTAACAAACTCTTGAGTAATCTAGTGGATGAGGATATGGAAATCTTTAATCTACGCTGGAGATATCCTCAATTGAGATGGGAAGAAATAGCAGAACAGAAATTCATGAGCAAAGCTACAATCTATCGACGTAGAAGGATTATCCTAGAGCAGTACGCTATACTGAAAGGTGAGTTGTAAATAAGATTGAGACAAAAGACATCTTGAAGTCTCACAAAAAAAGGTCTATTATGATAGCATGAACTTCTGAAACAAAAACACAAATCACATGTTGGAGTCATCCTATTTTTTTCAGAAAAGTTGTTTAACAGAGGAACATCATGAGTCAGCAAATGCTGGCTTTTTGTTTTGGGGAAAGGAGGTAGAATATGGAATTTGTATCACCGATAAAAGATAATGACGACATTCAGGCAATGAAAGATTATCTCAGAGAGTGGAATGAGATGTATTATATGCTATTCATCACAGGTCTGAATACTGGTTTGCGAGTCGGAGATATACTTACCTTGAAAGTTAAAGATGTCCAGGGATGGCACATCAAGCTGAGAGAACGGAAGACTGGCAAGCAGATAACAAGACGGATGACAAAAGAACTCAAGAAAGAAATGAGAAGATATGTCGAAGACAAACCATTCCATCATTTTCTATTTAAGAGTAGGCAAGGAAAAAATAAAGCAATCACTCGTGAGAGAGCCTATCAAATTATTCACGAGGCTGCTGAGGAACTTGGCATTGATAACGTTGGCACACATACAATGCGCAAGACATTCGGATATAAATATTACAACAAGACAAAGGACGTAGGGACATTACAGAAAATGTTCAATCACTCATCACCTGCAATAACCTTGAGATACATAGGGATAGAACAAGCAGAGCTTGATGATGCTTTACGGAACTTTGTCATTTAATTTTTTTAGATATTACTTTCACATAATGAGTTAAGCATAAAGTGAAAAAATGAAACTCTTTAAAACCTATGATTAGTAAGGGTTTGAGATTTAGAGTGAGTTTAACAAAATATAAGATATGTGAAAGTGAGGGGTGAAATTGGTATAGTTACAGGAGGTAGAAAATGTTAAAAGAATACCGTGATGATTTTCTTGGAGAAAAGGCCTTCGAGAAATTAAATAAAGATATTGATACGAATCCTGGTGTTGGCTTTGAAATTGTTGGATATACTCAAACAGCATTTGTAAATGGAATGCATATACCGCTAACAGCCATACTAGTAAAATGGGGTAATTTTTTTAAAGAATCAGAATGAGACAAAAGACATCTTGAAGTCTCACAAAAAAAGGTTTATTATGGTAGCATAGATTTCTTGTATGAGGAGGGGATAGGTCAAAGGCCTGTCCCTTTTAGCATTGAGAAAGGAGGTTTGAGATGTATAACAAACCTATCAGACCATCCTTGAAATCTAAGAAGTGGGAGAAGTTCCGTGATAGGATAATGCGTAAGCATGATTATCTTTGCCAAGAAAGTTTGCGTTACGGAATTTCTGTTCAAGCAGAAATGGTTCACCATATCTTTCCTGTATCTGAATATCCTGAACTTGAATTCGTTGAATGGAATTGTTTGCCGTTGACGAATAAGAAACACAATACGTTTCACGATAGAGTGAACGATAGAGTAATCAATCAAGGATTGTATTGGCAAAAAAAAAGAAAAAAAGAATTTTTAAATTTTTTCAAAAATGAAAAATGAAAATTTTTAGTCCCCCCTCTTTTTAAAAAATCATTTTGGCCAGTAGGGTACCGGTGAAGGGAACTTTTTCCAAGTCGGGGGCCTTCAAACAAAAAGGGGGTAAAAACTAAGCGATTTTGACGGAAGGAGGTAGTTTTTGGCTAAACCAATTACAGCGAAGTCGATTAAGTCAAAAGTGGTCAAGCAAATGAAAGACTTGGGCACTTATCGTAAAGAGTTTGAAATGATCATTGACATCTTTGCAGGTATGCTATATCAGTATCAGAAACTTACTCAAGATTATGCTGACATGGGTTATCCAGTAACAGACACCTACGTCAATAAGGCTGGTGCTGAAAATGAGCGCAAAGTTCCAATCTTGACAGCGATGGAAATTTTGAGGAAAGACATCCTCAGCTACTCTAATCAGTTGATGATGAATCCTAAGTCTCTTGGTGAGGTAGTAGAACAAGAGGGTGAGTCAGTGCTTACTGAGGTCCTGAAGTTCAAGAATGAAATCAAGAAGAAGCGAGTGACTGGCAATGGGTAATCTTGATAAAGCGAAAGAGTATGCTCGGCACGTCATTTCTCACAGAGAGGAACATTGCGAGGAGAACATTCTTGCAGTTGAACGTTTCTTGCGCGATCTTGAAAATCCTGAGTTTGAAATGGATGAGGATATGGTGGATTTTGTTATTCACTTTATCGAGAACGTGATAGTTCACCAGCAGGGCGATGATATGTTTGCGGTGTCTATCCGTAACAAGCCATTACTCTTGCAACCGTGGCAACATTTTGTAGTTGTGAACCTGTTTGGGTTTTACTACAAGGGTACAAATGAGCGCAGGTTCAAAGAAGCGCTTATCATGCTTGCTCGGAAGAATGGGAAAACCTCATTTACTGCTGCAATCGCACTTGCTTATCAGATATTAGACACAGACAGCGGTTCAAAATGCTACATCGTGGCAAACTCTGTTAAGCAAGCGATGGAAGCTTTTGGATTCTTGAAGTTTAATGTGGAGCGATGGAATGACAAGAACATTCGTATCAAGGATAACAACCAGGAACACTCAATCACTGCTAATTTTGGTATTGAGGGTTCTTTCTTTATCCAGGCACTGGCCAACGATGAAAGTCGTTTGGACTCATTGAACGGTAACGTAATTATCCTAGACGAAGCTCACACGATGAGAAACAGCAAGAAATACGGTCTTATGAAGAAAACAATGTCAGCATACCGAAACAGTATGCTTTTTGTTATCTCTACGGCTGGGGATATTCCTACTGGTTTCCTTGCCAATCGGCTTAAATACTGTCAAAAGGTCCTTAAACAATTGGTCAAGGATGATTCCTTGTTCATGTTTATCTGCAAAGCTGACCAGTCAACAGATGGAGATGTCGGTGATTACCTAGACGAGAATGTGCTTAAGAAAGCCAACCCATCGTGGGGTGTGACGGTATCGCTCAAAGCTCTGAGAGAAGAAGCTGAGCAGGCTATGAATGATCCACAGACAAGAAATGAGTTTTTCAACAAGACTTTGAATGTCTTTACAAACTCAATGAACGCTTATTTCAATCCTGATGAGTTTATTGCGTCGGATAGTTGCTACGATTGGAGTTTAGAAGAGCTGGCACGCTTGCCGATTCGTTGGTATGGCGGTGCAGATTTGTCAAGATTACATGACTTAACAGCAGCTGCTCTCTACGGTGTCTATAATGATGGTGAGAAAGATGTTGATATCTGTATCACACATGCTTTCTTCCCTCGGATTAATGCTCAGAAGAAGGCTAACGATGATGGGATTCCACTTTTTGGTTGGCAGTCTGATGGCTGGCTGACGATGAGTAATACTCCTACCGTTCTCTATGATGATATCGTCAAATGGTTCATCAGTATGCGTGAGCGTGGATTTAAAATCCAAGCTGTGGGAATGGATAGGAAGTTTGGTCGCGAGTTTTTAGCTAAGATGAAAAAGGCTAAGTTCAAGATGATTGACCAGCCTCAGTTATTCTATCTGAAATCCGAGGGGTTCAGGAGGATTGAGTTCAAAGTCAAGAACAAGGAATTTTACTATCTTCATTCTGACGCTTATGAATACTGTGTGAGCAATGTTAGAGCGATTGAAAAGGTGGATGACGCTGTGCAATACGAAAAATTAGATGGAGACGGTGGTACTGCAAGGATTGACTTGTTTGATGCCAGCGTCTTTGCTTGTATACAGGCTCTTGCTAATCTTGGCAAGGGTGGCGATGTGATGAGATTCTTTGATTAGAGAGAAAGGAGGTGAGGAAACATGGGTATTTTTGAAAAGTTTTGGAAACGAAACAAGCCAAGTAAGCCAATCAACATGCTGAGTCATTCAGATTTAGGGTTGTCAAACTTGATGGATTCTTATGTACCTTTGGCTAGAAATCCAGATGTGGTAACAGCAGTTAATAAGATTGCTGATTTGGTCTCTAATATGACCATCCACCTGATGGAGAATACAGATAAAGGTGATATCAGAATCCGTGACGGACTGGCTAGAAAGATTGACATCAATCCATGCGAACACATGACAAGGAAGTCATGGATTTTCAAGATTGTGCGTGATTTGCTTTTATATGGAGATGGCAACTCTGTCCTATATGTGGAATATGATCTTGTTACGGATTATATTTCTAATCTAAGACCATTTCCGATGAGAGAAGTTTCGTTCCAAACAGATAAGGATTCCTATGTAGTCTCATTTAGGGGTGAAGAGTATTCACCTGATGAAGTCGTCCACTTTGTCATCAATCCAGATCCAGATATTCCATACATTGGTACTGGTTTTAGGGTGACGTTGACAGATGTGGTTCAAAGTTTGAACATGGCTACTAAGACTAAAAAAAGCTTCATGAACGGTAAGAACATTCCTAGTCTTATCGTTAAAGTAGACTCTTCCAGTGCTGAACTAGACTCGGAGCAAGGGCGTGAGCGTATCGCTGAGAAGTATTTAAGTACTAGCAAGGTTGGCACTCCATGGATTGTTCCAGAGGCATTACTGGACATCCAGCAGGTAAAACCGCTTAGTTTAACGGACATCGCTTTAAACGAGTCTGTGGAATTAGATAAAAGAACAGTTGCAGGTCTATTAGGAGTACCTGCTTTTATTTTGGGCGTGGGAGAGTTCAACAAGACAGAGTATAACAACTTTGTAAATACGACTGTTATGAGTATCGCAACTACCATAACCCAAACTCTAACAAGAGACTTATTACTATCCAGCAATCGGTATTTCAAGTTAAATCCTCGCTCACTCTTCTCTTACAACATTACAGAGTTGTCTGCTGTTGCCCAACAAATGACAAACAGTACTGCAATGCGTCGGAATGAGTGGAGAGATTGGCTTGGTATGGCTCCTGATCCTGAGATGGAAGAGTTGATTGTCCTTGAGAATTTTATCCCTCAAGAGAAGATAGGAGACCAAAAGAAACTGAAAGGAGGTGAGGAAGAGAATGCAGAAACGGAATAGTTATCGTGCCACTCAATTTCAAACGAGAGAAGAAGATTCTGGCGATTTGATTTTGAGTGGCTACTTTATCAAGTTTGATGAAGAGACGGAATTGTGGCCAGGCTACCGTGAAGTTATCAAGCGTGCTGGAGTTGAGAAAGCTATCACAGACGCTGATATCAGAGCTTTATTTAACCACGATGATAGTCTTGTTCTCGGTCGAACAGGTAACGGAACTCTGACACTGGGTGTTGATGATATTGGTCTTTTTGGGGACATCATCATTAACAAGGATGACCCTCAAGCTGTTGGAGCTTACGCCCGTGTTAAGCGTGGAGATGTTATCGGATGTAGCTTTGGCTTTATCCCGATAAAAATCGAAACAGAGGAACGTGAAGATGGTTCGTATCTGGACACTGTCTTAGAACTAGAAATCTTTGAAGTGAGTCCATGTACTTTCCCAGCCTACCCACAAACGGAAATTGCTGCACGGCAAAAAGACTTTGAAAGTCAAAGCCGTGCTAATCATGAAGCGCTAGATAAGCGCAAGAAAGAAATTAAGGAGAAATTTAAGCTATGAACAAGACAGTAATTCTTGGCGCTCTTAGAGGCATAAAAGCAGATAAAGTTGCAGGTTTGATTGAATCTATTGAAGAATTGAACAAACGATCACTTCTTGAATTAGAGAAGTTGGATCGTGCTGAAACCAACGAAGAAGTTTCAGCAGTTGAAAAGACTGTAGAAGATCTTCAAAAGGAAATTGAAGAAAAAGAAGCTGAAAAAGCGCAGCTAGAAAAAGAAATCGAGGAGTTGGAAAAACAAATCGAGGAGCAAAATCGAAAAGCACCAACACCAGGTAAAACTGAGAAACGAGGAGGAAAAACATTGGAACAACGTGAAGCATTTAACCACTACCTTCGAACAAAAGAAGTGCGTGCTGATGGTCTCAAATCTGCTGAAGGGGAAGCAATCATTCCTGTTGAATTGATGACGCCTAAGGAAGCGAAACAAGACAAGACAGATTTGACTTCATTGGTCAACATCGTTAATGTCAAGAATGCAAGTGGTAAATGGTCAGTTGTTAAATTGACTGACCAAACAATGAACACCGTTGAAGAGTTGGAAGAAAACCCTGAATTGGCTAAACCAACTTTTACAAAAGTGAACTATGAAATCAAGACACGTCGTGGACATTTGCCAGTATCTCAAGAATTGATTGATGATGCTGACTACGATGTGATGGGGTTGGTTGCTAAACAAGCTAAGAACCAAGAACGCATCACTAAGAATAAAGAAATCGCTAAAGTTCTCAAGACCGCTACAGCTAAAAGCGCAGCTGGTTTGGACGGCTTGAAAGATATTCTCAACGTGGAATTGAAACCGTACTACGATGCAACTATTGTATGTACCCAATCTATGTTTGCCGCTCTTGATAAAATCAAGGACAAGGACGGTCGCTACATGCTTCAAACAGACATCACATCTCCAACTGGCTACAAGTTCGCTGGTCGTGTAATCGATGTTTATCCTGATGACATCATTGGGGATGCCAAAGGTGAAATGAAAGCCTTTATCGGTGACGTTGGAGAGTTTGCGACATTGTTTGACCGTGCGCAGACAACTGTCAAATGGCAAGATGATAAAATCTATGGTCAATACCTAGCAACTGCAAACCGTTTCGATGTTAAGAAAGTTGATGAAGCAGCAGGCTTCTATGTAACTTACACTGACGCTGTAGGATAAGGAGGTAGCTGATGACTTATCAAGTAATCCGTCCTTTTAAGGATTTGAGAGACCCTCAACAATATGAATATCAAATCGGGGATACTTATCCCCGAACAGGATATAAGAGCACCAAAACCTTCATTCAAGAGTTGTTAGATGGGTCAAATAGTACAGGATCTATTTTCTTAACTAAAGTCGATGATAACGATGTTTCAGAACCAGAACCTCAAGAACCTCAAGAATCTGAAGAACCTCAAGAATCTGAAGAGGAAGATGAGGAGTAGTTATGGACAATGCTCAATTACTAGAATTACTAAAACTAAAATTGGGTATAGCAACAAAGCTACGTGATAAGCCTTTGGAGAAAATCATCGAAGCTGTCATAACTGAACTGGAAGATAATTTGGGAGTTTCGCTTGAATCAGAAAATGCTGAACACCAGATGTTTGTAGTTGATTTTGCAGCCTTTCGCTATGAGGGTGGTGTGGATATACCACGCCACCTTTTATGGCGCTTGCATAATTTGAAATTGAGGTAAGTCATGGCATGGAACAATGAGATTACATTGATCTCAAGGGTTAAAACAGGATTAGATAAATTGCACCAACCTCTATTTGAGGAAAAGCGATTGACTATTTTGTGTCGCAAGCGTTCTATTACTCGTTCTGAATTTTATCAGGCTAGCCAGGTCGGGCTTAGACCGAGCCTCATCCTTGATATTCATACCTTTGAGTATAACAACGAGGAAGAAGCGGAATTTAATGGGAAACGGTATCGTATTCTCAAAACATTTCCGATTGGTTTAGAAATTCTGGAGCTGACCTTGATGGAGGAATTACCATGAGTGTAACAGGTGACCTTTCAGCAGAAATAGCTAAAGCACTGAGTGAGTATTCTAGTGAGTTAGAAGATGAGATTGACGCTATTGCACAAGAGTTAGGTGATGAAGCCGTTGCGAATTTGAAGGCGACAAGCCCAAAGAATAAAGGGAAGTATGGAAGAGGATGGCGTCTCAAAAAGAACGCCAAAGGATCATACGTAATCCATAATGCTACAAGACCTCAATTGACTCACCTACTTGAAAATGACCATGTCTTAAGGAATGGAGGTCGCAGTCGTGCTATCCCTCACATCAAACCTGTAGAAGAAAAGCTAATCAATTCCTTTGAACGGAAAGTAAAGGAGGCTATCCAAAAATGAAATTATCTGACCTTGTCGATATTCTAAGTCAAGCGAATCTACCTATAGCCTATCGTGCGTTTGAAAATGGACACGTTCCTCAAACACCTTACCTTATCTACTTTGAATCACATCCAGATATCAAGAGAGCAGACGACGAACAGAAATACCAGATTAAATCTGTGACTGTAGAGCTTATCTTTGAACGTAAAGACGAAGATTTGGAAGAATCCTTGGAAGAGTTGTTGTCTAAACATCAACTTGTTTTTGAGGTATCAGAAGAAAGCTATATCCCAACAGAAAGGCTATCTGTCAAGCCTTATACTGTTTATTTGTACTAAAGGAGAAGAAGATGACAAAAACAGAAAATAAAGTAACCTTTGGATTGAAAAACGTGCATATTGCACCAATCGAAACCATCAGTGGGGACACAAATGTCATTAGCTACGGGAAAATTTTCCGTTTCCCTGGAGCGATGAACTTGGAATTAGAACCAAAAGGAGAATCGAAAGCAATCCCAGCAGACGACGTGGACTACCACTTCATGAACTCAAACGAAGGGTATGAAGGGAAATTGAAAGTACCGCATATCACGGAAGAGTTTGCGACAAAAATCCTAGGAGAACTCAAGGATGATCAAACAGGAGTATTGACTGAAAAAGGCGATGCTTCAACTAAACCGTTTGCTATTATGTTTGAATTTTCAGGAGATCAAAACAAGACTCGCTACGTTCTCTACTACTGCTCTGCTAGTCGTCCATCGAACGGCTCTGCTACTAAGAGCGGAACAACTGTCAACGAGCGTGAACTTAGCTTCAAAGCTTCACCACGTCCGCTTGATAGCGTCGTGAAACGTTCGATTACGTCAGCTGACAAGAAAGAAGTGTATGACGCTTGGTTTACTAGCGTTTATGAGCCAACATCTCTAGGATAAGGAGTAAAGAATGCGTCGAAGTATTAAAATCAGCAATAAGCGTTATGAGCTTGCAACAAATGCCTATACTCCAATCGCTTACAAGAACGAGTTTGGGCAGGATTTTTTCAAGGACCTTTTAGGGCTTTTGAAAAATAAGCAATTGGTAGCTCAATTGAACCAATTGGAAAAAGGGAATGATTTAGTAGCGGAAAGTGTCGATTTATCACTTTTAGAAGATTTTGATATTACCTTTTTCTATCGTCTATTTTGGGTATTTGCTAAATCTGGAAATCCTAAAATTAAACCGTTTGATGATTTCTTCATGGAGATGGAAGAGTTTCCTCTTGACGAAGTTTGTCCGCTAATGATGGAAATGTTGAATACGGTACTGCAAACAAAAAAGAAACAGACACATCAGAAACAGCAAGCGAAGAAGCCTTCACGGTAGAATCCTATCTATCTTGTTGCAAGGAAACTGGCTTATCTATCGATGATCTCAAGCACATTTCCATTGGGATGGCTTTAGATTATCAGACAGATTATGTCAATTTGCGTAGCGAAAATAAAACGGGGAGTCGAAAGGCTACCCAAGCTGATTTTGATGCATTTTAAAGAAAAAGCGAGTGCTGAGAGAGCGATTGTGAGGACAAGTTCCTTTAGTTGACTAGTGTTCTGGTCATAGAAAACCTCTCAGCGCTCCTTATTTTTAAGGAAAGGAGGAAATATGGCAGGAAATATCAAAGGGATAAAAATTGAAATCGATGGCGATACCCAGCCCTTACAAAAAGCGTTAAAAGGTGTCAATCAAGAGTCTGCCAACGCAACAAAAGAGCTGAAACAAATTGATAATGCTTTAAAGTTTGATACTGGGAATGTTACCTTACTAACCCAAAAGCAAGAAGTCTTACAGAAGCAAGTTGGAACCACTCGGGAAAAACTAGAAACTTTAAGACAAGCTCAATCTCAAGTTGAGGAGCAGTTCAAAAAAGGAGATATTGGCGCCGATCAGTATCGTGCTTTCCAGCGTGAAGTAGAAGTGACTCAAAATGTCCTGAAAGGATATGAGGGGAAACTAGCTAGTGTCAATCAGGCTCTTGAAGGCAACGGGAATGCAACCAAGAATAACCAAACTCAACTAAAAGAATTGCAGAACGAGCAAAAATTGCTTGCTAGTGAATCTGAAAAAGTAGTTAGTTCATTTAAACTGCAAGAAAGCCAAATGGGTGCCAACGCTAGCGAAGCAGACAAGTTGGCATTGGCCGAAAAGAAGATTGGTGCACAGTCTGATATTGTCGCTCGACAAATCGAAAACCTTGAGAAACAGTTAAGTCTAACCAAAGAACAGTATGGCGAAAACTCTGCTGAAGCTAACAAGATGGAAGCAGAGTTGAATCAAGCTAAGACCGCTTACGCTAATCTTGGTCAGAAAATGGAAAAATTAGCCAGCAGTGGGAAACAGGCTGGAGATAGCCTGAGCGAGACTAACAACCTCTTAAAAGCTGAGTTACTAAACCAATTTTCTGAGAAGTTATCTGATATTAGTCAAAAACTAGTTGACTTTGGAAAAAATGCTCTGGAAGCCTTTCGTCAAGTAGACGAAGGAATGGACATCATTGTTACTAAAACAGGGGCTGGTGGAGAAGCTCTACAAGGTATGCAGGATGTTGCGAACGAAATCGCTACATCGTTACCAACAGATTTCTCAACAGTAGGTAATGCGGTTGGAGAAGTTAACACTCAATTTCAACTCACTGGCGAAGCGCTCAAGGGTGCCTCAGAGGATATTATCAAATTCTCGGAAATTAACGGTTCTGATGTTACGAATTCAACTATTCAGTCGAAACAGGCATTAGAAGCGTACGGAATGACTGTTGATGATTTATCAAAAGTCTTAGATTCAACTACATTCGTCGCTCAAGCTACGGGTGTTTCAGTTGATGACTTGATGAAAAAAGCAACAGATGGCGCTCCTCAAATTAAATTGTTGGGACTTAGTTTTGAAGAAGCTGTCACACTTGTTGGTCAATTAGAGCAACATGGTGTCGATTCATCTGCTGCTTTATCAGGGTTGACGAAAGCAGCAGGAGTATATGCCAAACAAGGCAAGAGCATGAATGAAGGTCTCAAACAAACAATAGACTCCATAAAAAACAGCAAGAGCGAGACAGAAGCGTTAAGTATTGCCATGGAGATTTTTGGGGCTAAAAAAGCGCCACAAATGGTTGACGCTATCAAACGTGGAGCGTTAAGTTTTGAAGATTTAGGGAAAACAGCCCAAGAATCTGCTGGTTTAGTTTCAAATACATATGAAGCTACCTTAGACCCAATCGATAAATTCCAGACGGCTCAAAATTCAGTTACTTTGGCCATGTCAGAAGTTGGTGCTGCAATTGCTGAAGTACTAGCGCCAGTATTTGAAATGCTGGGGAATATTGTCAAGCAAGTAGCTGAATGGTTCAGCGGATTACCTGGTCCGATTAAAGAATTTATAGTAATCATAGGAGCTGTTGTTACTGCTGTAGGAGTTTTAGCACCTATATTCTTCTCTCTGCAAGCTATATTTACAACGTCGATAGGGGCAATGATCACTGCCGCTTTACCAATCATTGGAATAGTAGCAGGTATTGTAGCTGCTATTTCAGCAGTTGTTATTGTCTTGAAATACTTATGGGAAACGAATGAAGGATTCCGCAACGCTGTAACAGCTGTGTGGGAGGCTATTTCATCTGTCATCAATACTGTTGTAGGTGAAATTTCAAATTTCATCATGAGTATTTTTGGAACGGTTGTAACTTGGTGGACTGAAAATCAAGAGATAATCCGTTCTATTACGGATGCTGTCTGGACTGGCATTTCCGCAATCATCAGCGCTGTTATGACTGTTATAGGTCCTCTCATAGAAGGGACATGGAACAACATTCAGATTATCACTTCTACAGTTTGGGAAGTGATTAAAACGGTAGTTGAAACAGCTATCAACGTTGTTTTAGGCATTATCAAGGCAGTGATGCAGATCCTTACTGGTGACTGGTCGGGCGCTTGGGAAACCATCAAGAGTGTCGGAGAAACAATCTGGAATGGGATTGCAAGTGTCATTGGGACTATCTTTAATGGCATAGCGCAGCTATTGTCTAACATCTGGAACACCATCTCAACGGTTGCTTCAACTGTTTGGAACGACATCAAGTCCACTCTTTCAGGAATATTTGATGGTATTTCAAGCTCAGTTTCAAGTGTCTTTAACGGCATAAGAGATACGATTAGCAATATCTGGAATAGTATTCAATCAACCGCAAGCAGTGTCTGGAATGGCATTAAAGACACAATCGGCAATGCTATTAACGGGGCTAAGGATTTAGTTGGTAGTGCAATTGAAGCTATTAAGGGATTCTTTAACTTTGAATTTAGATGGCCTCACATCCCTCTACCACACTTTAGTATTTCAGGCTCTCTTAACCCAGTTGACTGGTTGAGTAACGGGTTGCCAAGTATTGGCGTAGAGTGGTATGCCAAGGGTGGTATCTTGACCAAGCCGACTGTTTTTGGTTCAAACGGAAATAGTTTGATGGTTGGTGGAGAGGCTGGGAACGAGGCTGTCTTACCACTGAACGAAAGAACCTTGGGAGCTATCGGTCGTGGAATTGCTCAAACAATGGGAGGTCTGTCTCCTGTTATCAATGTCAGCATTAGCGGAAATAACATCAGCGAAGAGATGGATATCAATCGCATTGCTGACGTTGTCGCTCAAAAGATTGCGGACGAACTGCAACGGAAAACACAACTTAGAGGAGGAATCGCATGATCAAACATAATGAATTGGTGATTGATGGTATAGCAACCTCCTCTTTTCCTTTTGACGTCATTGTAGAAGAGGCGCCCTCCATCGTGATTGCCAACAGCAAGACAAAACTATGGGAGCATGATGGAATTAGCGGAGCTATCCTGCAAACCAATCATCATAGAGGGATGGTTGAAAAATCCTACACACTTCACTTAGTAAAACCAAAGGAAGAGGACTTGAACCGTTTCTTGGCTATCTTTGCCAGGGAAAACTTTTGGCTTGAAAGCGAACGTGTCAAGACTACAAAAATGTGGTGTTACAAGGTAAAGATTTCTGAGACTGTTAGAAATCGTGCAGGGTACTACGCACTTAAAGTCACATTTGAGTGTCACCCTACCAAATTTTTCAAAGCCACAGACAATCAGACTTTTTCAAGAAGTGGAACTTTAAGAACCAAGGGCTCTGCTTTGGCTTTTCCGACAATTACCTTGACTGGTCAGAGTACGACTGAGGTTAGTTTCACAGTGGACAGACAGGTCATCCGCTTAGAAAGACTATCTGGAAGAGCTATCATGGTAAATAACCCTAACAATCCTAGTTTCTTGGACGGAACAGGTTCCAGAATTAAGTGGACAGGGGATTTTATCACGATTGACCCAATCAAGAAGCAAGATGTTGGGGTTGTCTTAGGTGCTGGTATCAGTTCCATGACGATCGAAACTGTATGGGGGTGGGCATAATGTTATATTTGCTTGAAAGTGATACTCGTAACGTTAAATGGAACGGTATTCCACTGCATGAAGCGACTTCAGCAATCATAAAAGAGCAAATGAATGGGGATTTTACCCTTACTCTTCGCTACCCTATCACCGACTCTGAGATTTATCAACTTTTCCGTGAAGATATGTTGATTAAAGCGCCAGCGCCTGTGATTGGACCTCAGTTGTTTCGTATCAAGAAGCCAGTAGAGAATGATGATCATTTAGAAATCACTGCTTACCATATCACTGATGACGTCATGCAGCGGTCTATCAATCCTCTGTCTGTCAATAAGCAGAGTTGCTGGCAGGCTCTTTCTCAATTGGTACAAGTTGCTAAGTCTCCTATCAATGATTTTTCATTTACCAGTGATATCACGGACAGGCGCACCATCAACACGAAAGAAGTAGAAACACTCTACAGTGTGTTAATGGATGGCGCTCACTCAATCGTGGGAACGTGGGAAGGAGAGTTGGTTCGGGATAATTTCGCTATCTCAATCAAGCGAAACCGAGGAGAGGATAGAGGTGTTATTATCTCTACTCACAAAAACCTTAAATCCTATCAACGAACCAAAAACTCACAAAATGTTGTTACTCGTATCCATGCCAAATCTACCTTTAAGGCAGAGGGCGCCAAGGAAGATACAACGATTGCTATAACGGTTGATAGTCCCTTAATTGGTGCTTATCATTATATCAACGAAAGAAGTTATACAAATAACAACATTCAGACCGTTGAGGAGTTGACAAAGTGGGCTAGTGCTAAATTTACTAACGATCACATAGATAAGGCTACAGATGCCATTAAGATTGAAGCCTATGAGCTTGATGGGCAGACTGTCCATATGGGAGATACAGTCAACCTGAAAAGCTATAAGCACAATGTGGACGTTTATAAGAAAGCAATTGCCTATGAGTATGACTGTTTAGCAAACAATGGACAGGGAGCTTATCTAACCATTACCTTTGATGACAAAGTGAAATCAGGAGGTAACGGTGGCGGTGTTTCAGCAGTAGCCAATGCGATCTTGGACAAGCAAGAAACACAATTTGACATTATGCTGGAGCGTGCGATTACCAACGCAGACCGTGCCTTTGATGCTGAATTTGCCAAGCGTGAGAAAGCTATCACGGACGCCATCGAGCAGTACAAGGCTAAAGCCGAAGAAGTCAAGCAAGAACTGTCTGACACTATCAATCAGCGTTTCGACAGCTTTAACAATGGCCCTCTACAAGAAGCCAAGCGTAAGGCTGAAGAAGCCTTGCGAAATGCTGGCGCCAGCAGTCTACTTGCTCAAGAAGCGAAGCGGATTAGTCTAGATTCTATTACAAAACTTGAAGAGTTTAAGAGACAGGCCACGAGCGCTCAGACGGCTCTATCGGGTGATTTGGACGCTCTGAAACGGACGGTCGCGAATGATATTCGACCGAAGCAAGAACAGGTTACAGCTGAGATTGAGAAGCAAGTAAAGGCACTTATCCAGACCAAGAATGAACTGGCTGGTGTGAAGTCGGCGCAAGCGACCTATGAAGAGACGACGACGCGTAGACTGGCAGAGCTGACCAACTTGGCCAATGGTAAAGCCAGCAAGTCAGAACTCACGCAGACAGCCGAGGAGCTGGCTAGTAAGATAGCGAGTGTGAGGGTCGGTGGTAGAAACTATTATCGAGACTCCGAGAAGGTTCGAACAAGCACACGTTTCTTTTCGTTTCCTCTACATCTATACCTTTCCCAAGAAAACATTGGGGAGACTTGGACTTTATCGTTTGACATAAAAATTAATGAAGGTGGCGAGATTCGCCCTCTGCATTTTTAT